>DATARE010000395.1:0-17856 GCA_036264295.1 Micropepsaceae bacterium
CTCGATGTGACGAAATCGGAAATGGCGCGCTTTGCCAAGGACGGCGCCACACAAAAGGAACTCACCGACGCCAAGACCTACCTGACCGGCTCCTTTCCATTGGGGCTCGATTCCAATGCGAAGATCGCCCGCACCCTGAACGCTTATCAGCGATCCGGGCTGGCAGCCGATTATGTGGTCAAACGCAACGCCATGATCGAGGCGGTGAGCCTTGCCCAAGTGAACGCGATGGCGAAAAAATATTACGATCCCGCGCGGCTGGTGGTGGTCGTTGCCGGAACACCTGCGCCCGCGCAAGCCGCACAAAAGCCCTGAAAAGCCGGCGGATTGACGCGCTTTTGATTGCGAAATCCGAGCCTTGGCGCTAGCGTGCCGCCCGATGAACGCGGCTTTGAGCCGGTAACTGTGGAGGGATTGGTGGCACGATTTGGTCGCATGATGGCGCTGGCCGGGTTCATGGCTTGCGCGATGACGGGTTTGGCCTATGCGGATGAACCGAAATTCCAGATCGATGCAAGCTGGCCAAAGCCGCTGCCGAACCATTGGATCTTCGGCCAGATCGGCGGCATCTTTGTCGACAAGGACGACAATGTCTGGATCACCCAGCGCCCGCGTACGGTCAACAAGCGTGACCGCCGCATGCAGGATGGCGATCATTCGATCTGCTGCCAGGTCGCCCCCTCCGTCATCGAGTTCAACCAAGCCGGCGATGTGATCCGTTCTTGGGGTGGACCGGAAACCGCCAAGGGCTTCGACTGGCCGGCCAACGAACACGGCATCTTCCTCGACTACAAGAACAACATCTGGTTTGGCGGCAATGGTGAGAATGACGGGATGATCGTCAAGTTCACCATCGACGGCAAATTCCTGATGATGATCGGCAAGTCCGGTCCGCAGACCAACAGCAAGGACACCACGCGCGTGGGCCGTGCCGCCGACATGGTGGTGGACCCGGCGACCAACGAGCTTTATGTCGCGGACGGCTATTTCAACCATCGCGTTGTGGTTTTCGATGCCGATACGGGCGCGTTCAAGCGCACCTGGGGCGCGTATGGCAAACCGCCGACGGACGAAAAGATCACCTACGATCCCAAGGTGCTGCCGCAGCAATTCGCCAATCCGGTGCACGGCATCCGCATCACCAATGACGGCGAAGTCGTGGTGTCGGACCGCGCCAACAACCGCATCCAGATCTTCAAGAAGGACGGCACCTTCATCCGCGAAATCGCGCTGCTGCGCGATTCCACGGCGCCGGGCGTGACGGGCTCGACCGTGTTCTGGCCCGATAAGGGGCAGACCGTTTGGTTCACCTCCGATGATCCGAATGGCCAGATCCACATCTTCCGCCGCAGCGACGGGAAGATCATCGGCGATTTCGGCCGCGTCGGCCGCGGTCCAGGCGAGTTCGAGAACCTTCACAACATCGCCATCGATTCCAAGGGCAACATCTATTCGGCCGAAGTGCAGGGCCAACGCGTGCAGCGCTTCGCCTACAAAGGCGGCCTGCCCCCGATTGGAAAATAATCACGAGCAAGCTTGAGAATGGCGCCGCTGCGAGATTTCGCGGCGGCGCTTTTCGTTTGAATCAAAGGGGAACATAAAGCTCACGAAAGATGCACGAAGGACACAAACTTTCTTTGTGCGCTTTGTGCCGTCTTCGTGTCCTTCGTGTTTCTCTTCTTAATCTAGAAGACGAAAGAGGATACGAAGCGTACCAAGCTATTGTTTGTGGACGACCGCTCGTAGCGTGAGAACAAAATGCAACCGGTGGCCCAACTGCGCTAGAGTCCATGCGAGTCGATAAAGGGCCGCTATGGGCATCGAGGCCAAAAGGCTGACCACCATCCGCCGCCTGGCTGAAGGCACGATCAACCGCATCGCCGCGGGCGAGGTGGTCGAGCGCCCGGCCAGCGCGGTGAAGGAGCTTGTCGAAAACGCGCTCGATGCCGGGGCGCGCCGCATCTCTGTCACGATAGCCGGTGGGGGCGCGTCCCTCATCCTGGTCGAAGACGATGGTGAGGGCATGGATGGGCAGGCGCTGCGCGTCGCGGTCGAACGCCATGCGACTTCGAAATTGCCGGTTGCCGCGGACGGTGCCGATGATCTGACCAACATTGCGACGCTGGGATTTCGTGGCGAGGCGCTGCCGTCTATCGGCGCGGTGTCGCGGCTTTCGATCACCAGCCGCACCCAAACCACGGATGCCTGCACAATCGAGGTGGATGGAGGTGCCGTTCGCGGCCCGGAACCGGCAGGGTTTCTGGCGAGCGGCCAGTCGGGTACGCGTGTCGAAGTGCGCGATCTGTTCTACGCGACGCCGGCGCGGCTGAAATTCCTGAAATCGACCCGCGCGGAATCCTTGGCGGTCGCCGACATCGTCAAACGGCTGGCCATGGCGCGTCCCGATGTCGCCTTCACATTGACGGATGAGGGCCGCGTGGTGCTCTCGCTTGCCGCCGAAGCGCAATTGTTCGAGGGCGCATTGTCCCGCCTCGGCAAGTTGATGGGGCGCGATTTCGCCGATAATGCGGCACGCGTGGATGCAGAACGGGAGACAGTCCGCCTCACAGGCTTCGCGGCGGTTCCCACCTACAACCGCGCCAATGCGCTGGCGCAATTCCTGTTCGTCAATGGGCGCCCGGTACGGGACCGGGTGCTGCTGGGAGCAGTCAAAGGGGCGTATGTCGATTTCCTCGCCCGTGACCGCCATCCGGCCGTGGCCTTGTTCATCGATTGCGATCCTGCCTTTGTCGACGTGAATGTGCATCCTGCCAAAGCCGAAGTGCGGTTTCGCGACGCGGGACTGGTGCGCGGACTGATCGTGGGCGCGCTGAAGGCGGCGCTGCACGAGGCGAGCCACCGGGCTTCCACGACTGTGGCGGACGCGGCCTTGAATGCATTCCGCACGCCGGAAACCGGCAACAGGCCTGGGTTTCCGGCGCAGACGCGGTTTTCGGGCTTGCAGGAAGCCACGCGCACCTATCAGGCTCCGCTGATTTCGGGGCATCTGCCCAAAACGGACGCGCGCTCGGCATCATCCGAGCCCGAACACGAGCACGACACCGCGCCCTTGGGCGTGGCGCGTGCCCAATTGCATGAAACCTACATCGTCGCGCAGACGCAGGATGGCATCGTCATCGTCGATCAGCATGCCGCCCATGAGCGTCTTGTTTATGAACGTATGAAGGTGTCGCTGGAAAACGGCAATGTGGCGCGTCAGCCTTTGCTCATTCCCGAAATCGTGGAACTCGACGACAGTGAAGCCACGCGCGTGCTCGCGCGCAGCACGGACCTTGCCGCGCTTGGGCTGGCCGTCGAGAGCTTCGGCCCGGGCGCCATTATGGTGCGCGAAGTGCCCGCGCTGTTGGGGCAGGTCGACGTGAAAGCCCTAATCCGCGACTTGGCCGATGATCTCACCGAATCCGAGTCGTTGGGCTCTCTGAAGGAGCGGTTGGATCATGTCTCCGCCACGCTCGCCTGCCATATGAGCGTACGTTCGGGCCGCCGTCTCACCGCCGAAGAGATGAATGCGCTGCTGCGCGAGATGGAAATGACGCCCCATTCGGGCCAGTGCAATCATGGCCGCCCGACCTATGTGGAACTCAAGCTCGCGGACATCGAACGGCTTTTCGGCCGGCGCTGAGCACCGTCGGCGCGGGGGGGTCTCCGGTCCTGCCTCCCGCGCAATATCCCCTCTGGATATTTCGAACAATCCCGCAGTAAATGAATCATTTACTATTTTCCTGGGATAGTTCCGGCAGCTGCTTTTGATAGAAAGTCTGTCGAAAATGAGTGTCTCACGCCGCAAATTCCTGTGCATGAGCGCCGGCGCAGCCTTTGTGTCCGCGGCGGCTGTAAGCGTGCCAGGACCTGCGTTCGCTTCGCCCGCACTCGTCGGGCTGAAAAAGCTGAATATCCGCACGCTGGCTTTCGATTGCACCAACACTGGCGAGACGCTGGACCCGATCGATTACTGGGTTGAAGGCAAATATGTCCCGGACGCGCTTGACGAGATCAACGATGCGTTGCGCGATTACCGGACCGGCGAAGTCTATCCGATCGCTACGCGACTTCTCGATTTGCTTCATGGCCTGGGAACGCGGCTGGAAACCGGCGGCCGTTTCGAGTTGACGTCGGGTTACCGCTCGCCGGAGACGAACGCAGCCCTGCACGAACTCGATTCAGGCGTCGCATCCAACAGTCTTCACATGAAGGGATTGGCCGCCGATATTTCAGTGCCAGACCGCGACTTGCGGGATGTTTACGAAGCCGCGCTGGCGATGCGCATGGGCGGCGTGGGCTACTATCCCGATCCCGACGATGATTTCATCCATCTCGATGTCGGCCGCGTGCGGCGCTGGGAAGGCTGACCCTGCGCCCCGCTTCTCTTTAAACACGCCATAGATTGGCCCCCCATTGCCGGAGGGCCAATCTTGTTCTGCTCACGCCGCCTTTTGCGCTTTCTTGGGAATGCTTTTCGACGCGACGCCTGTCGCGGATGTGCCGGATGGCGAAACCCATCTCACCTCGTTCTTGGAGATGTGAATCTGCGTGACCGAATCTTCCGAGCGCAAAATATGCTGCTTGAAGCCGCTGGTCTTCGCATTGTTCACGAATGGGGCAACGATCGCGTGGCCCACCGCACCACCCCAGCCGCCGGATTCGCTCGTCACCACGGTGCCGACAATGCTTGCTGCACTGGTCGCCATGCTTTCGAGAATATCCACGAAATCACGGAAGTTGTGCGGGTTGGTGTAGTAGAGCGTACTTCCATCGTTTGAAACCCACGCGACGAGCCACCAATCACGGCCGGTCGTGAAGGCTCCCGTGTTGTAATCGACCTGCATGGCATCGGATGTGGCACCCTTCTCCAGCGTGTCCCATACATGGTCATTGCTGTAATTGTCGCTGTATTTGTGGACGACGGAAACGGCTCTTACCTGTTCGCCCGTATCGTTGACGATGTGAATATTGGCTTTCCTGTGAGTGGTCATGGCTCTCTCCATGGACTGCAAGAACTGTTGAACGCTTCGCGTCGCGCGCGATCACGTAAGCGGCGAATTTCCGCCGAAAGACCGTGTACGGATTTGTTGGGCACAGCCTGTATTTTTATTATGGGATTGTTAGGAAGAAAGGCTTTGATGCAGATCAAAGCAGGGTCATTTAAAGCCTCTGGGATCCGCTGCAGCCGTGCTTTGGAGCTTGGCGCCGCAGCGCAAGCGAAGAACTCGCTAGCCGACGAGTTCCTGAAGCGCCGTCCCGAATACGACGCCTGCAAGCGTGAGCGTCGAGCCATAGACGCTCATGTGAAACCAGAAGCGGCTCGGCTGTTTGGCGCGCGTATAGGTTTTCTCTACGCCCCACACCTCACCGGTTTTGAGGCTTTCAAGGGCAAAGGCCAGAATGATGCCGTAACCGATCATTGCGATGCAAAGCGAGGTGAGGGCGACAATTTCGCGCTGAGATAGAACCTGATCCAACGTCTTGCCTCTCGACCGTGAGAAGGCAATTCATCCATGGCCAGCGTTAAGAATCGGTTACTGACCGAGACCAAGCCGAACTCATAGATCCCAATTGCGAAGGCGCTGTTTTCAGATCCGTCGAATCGTGCTCCGCTATGCTTTCAATGGCCTCACCATGTCCTTTGCTGCTGCCGAGCGGAGCACTGCCGCTTAGAAATCCGGACGCTCCGTTCTTGGCAAACCGATCCATTCATCTTTGTAGTGTTCCATCGGGTTGTCGGCGCATACACTTTCCTGCCATTCCGAAATCAACCGCCGATAGGTGACGCGGGCCGTCAAAGGTGCGGTGAACACTTTGGGGTCTTCCATCGTTACGTCGAGTTCCAGGCCTTTCAGGCCGGCATCGGGGTTGTAACCCGCGTCACGGCCTCCGCCGCCGACGGTGCCCTCGCTGGTTTCGTATTTGTCCACCTGCGCTTTGGCCACGGCGCCATCGATCAGCCGGTAGCGTTCGACCACGTGCATCGCTTGGCTTTGGGGTGTGCCGAAGCGGTCAACCGATGTGAATTTGTCAACTTTCACGCCCACGGTATCGACCACCAGCGTCTCCCCTTCCCAATGGCCGATGGAATCGCCCATCGGTGAGGGCACCAATTTCGCGGGATGCGTGCCATTCATGCGGATATGGCGAATGTTCGCATTTTGATCGTAGACAATGGCGATATCGCCATTCTTCGCCGGCAGCATTTCGAAGCCGAGCTGCATGGCGAAGGTGAAAGGCGGTGCAATCGCCCGGCACTGGTCTTGCGAGTTCCGAAAGCCGACTCCGGCTATGGCAAGATCACCTTTCTGTTTCACCACGGCAGCGGCTTCGGGCGTGAGAATCGGATTGCGATAATCGCCGACCAGCCGGCCCGCATTGGCCTTTCCGTTCGGAAGCCGGCTCAAATTCCGCAAAGGCTGCGCGCCCGACGGCATTCCCTCGAAATTGAACGCGTTTTTGCCCCAGCGGAGGTTCATCATGCCGGGCACACCGTCCGCGGCAAGCGCAGGCAGGGCGAGCGTTGCCGCCGTGAAGATGCTGAAGAACAGAGCATGGCGTTTCATCGAATGTCTCCCTCTCTTCTGTCTTTTTCGAAAGTCCGACGTGGTTGCGTGTGGAATTGGCTCCATCTCTCAATGCACAATTCTTCGCCATGCCCTCGGCGCAGAAGCGCTCGCGAAACCGGACAAGGCAGCCTCTCCCGGCCGCGGGCATCTTACTCCAGGGCCGGATTTGTGCGAAGTCCAACTCTCTGCGAAAATGACGGAAAACAGCCGCATATGAATCCGATTGTCCCAATTGGAGGTGTTATGGTGACTGCCGACAGCTGCCGCCGTGCTGATCCTTTGGTCCGGCGATCCGGTCGGGGCGAAGCCATATGAGAATCGGTTCGCAGGCGCATAAGGAGTTCTTCTGCCGCCATTTCATCGAGACCTATCAGGAATACGATCCGAAAACGCTGCCATGGCCCGAGCTTGACGAGGCTCAGTTGCAGCGGCTCCATTCGGTGCCGTTCTGGCAGGAGGTCTACTACACCGAGCGGCGCGCCGGTGCGATCGTGAAGGCATTCACCGAGACCATTGACGATCCACTGCTGAAGGAAGCCATTGCCCTGCAAGGCGCCGAGGAAGCGCGCCATGCGGAGCTTATCCGCGTGATGATCGCGCGCTACAGAATCGACGCCGTGGAAGTCCCGCTGGAAACGCTTCCTCGCGATATCGAGACCGCGTTCAAGGATTTCGGCTTTGGCGAGTGCGTCGATTCCTTTCTGGGTTTCGGCGTTTTCAAGATCGCGCGCCAATCGGGTTTCCTTCCCGAAAGCATGTTCAAGATTTTCGATGTGCTCATGTACGAAGAAACCCGCCACATCGTGTTCTTCGTGAACTGGATGGCCTTCAATCAGGCGCAGCGCGGTCTGATGGCGCGTTCAATGCTGCCGCTGGTTTCGCTGCGCTATTACATTCGCGCGTTCCAACGCATGGCGGGCGTCGCCAAGCGCGGTGCTGCGAAGAACGATGGCAAGGAATTCTCCGCCACGCAGGCAAGCGTGTTCCTGGACGGATTCAGTTTCCGCCGGTTCCTGGAAGATTGCTATTCAGAAAACCGCCGGCGCATGTCCGAGTTCGGTCCGGAATTGGCGCGGCCAAATTTCCTGCCACAGCTGGCGGAGACCGCACTGGGCGCGCTGCGCCTATGGAGTTTCCGGTCAACCCAGGCGAACCGCACGTGATTAAACGCGTGGATCAGATTTCGCGCAGTTATCGAGAGAAATGGCGTTCCTTAACGGACGAATGAGTGGTAAAATATTTTCCATAATTAAAATCAGCATTGCGAAGCGCTCATCGTTGCAAAACGCATTCATCAGGAGGTCATGATGATTGAGAAGCCTTCCCACGCTTTACAAGTCGCTTCCGTTTCTTTTGGTGCGGTGCTCGCCGCGATGGGCAGCATCGCCTTTGCGGCTCAGGACAAGTACACTGTAAGCGTGCCAAATGGGCTCGCATTGGCCGACTTCAGAGGATACGAGGATTGGCAAGTCGTCTCGACATCTCGCACCGCCGACTTGCTGAAGGTGATGGTTGCCAATCCCACGATGATCGCCGCCTACCGGGCCGGCATTCCTGGTAATGGCAAGCCTTTCCCGGACGGCTCCAAAATCGCGAAGCTCGAGTGGAAATTCAAGAAAAGCACAGAGGCGCCGTTTGCCGTCGACGTGCCCGATATCCTGCAAGACGTGTTTTTCATCGAGAAGGACGTCAGGAGATTCCCTGCCACCAGCGGATGGGGATATGCCGCATTCGATTATAACGCGGCGGCAGACACCTTCGCGCCCAACAAGGACGGCAACGCAGCTTGCGGGTACGCCTGCCACACCATTGTGAAAGCGAAGGACTACATTTTCCATTCGTACCAGAAGCGGTGAACGGCAAATGCATCCTAAAACGGATGATACTGGAACAGCCATGTCTCGGTGACGATCTTGTCCGCCACCGTCAGATGCAAGCGCATCTCCACCGGATCGGTGCCTTCGACCCCGGCCAAATCGAATTGGGCGCGCCAATGGCCGGCAACCCCGTCCGACACGGCTTCCATGATTTTGTAGTCGGTGAAATGGCCGCGTGAGGCTTCCATCACCATCTCGGGCTTCACGCCAAAGGGCAAATCGACCAGCGGGCCGCCCAGGAATTCGACCAGGAATTTCCGCACGCCTTTCGGGCGCGGCTGCCCCGGTTGGCCGCCGTCGCCGAGCCGCGTCGCGACGCAACGGGCGAGATTGCTCGAATAGGGTTGGCCGGCCCGCCAGTGCAGCGTGTAAGCGATGTTGAATTCGGATCCGGCCACCGCAGGCGTCTCCGGCACCCAGGCGGCGATGATGTTGTCGCGGATCTCGTCGTTGGTCGGAATCTCGATCAGCTGAACGGAACCCTTTCCCCAGTTGCCTTTCGGTTCAACCCACATGCTGGGGCGCTTGTCGTAATAAACCCCGTCCAGATAATGATCGAACACCCGGTCGCGCTGCATGAGGCCGAAGCCCTTCGGGTTCTCGTCGCTGAAGGCAGAGGCCACGATATGGGGCGGATTGTTGAGTGGGCGCCAGAGAGCCTCGCCTCTGCCCGTCAACATGGCGAGCCCGTCCGAATCATGGATCTCGGGACGCCAATCGACGGCTGTCGGCTTTACTGTTTCCGAGAACCAATACATCGAGGTCAGAGGCGCCAGGCCGAAGCGGCTGATCGGTTTGCGCACAAACAGCGCCGCGTCGATATCCATGGTCACGGCTTTGTCGCGCACCATGATGAATTTGTAGGCGCCGGCGACAGATGGACCATCCAGCAGGCAATAGACTGTGACGGCATCGCCGTGATCGTTTGGTTTCTCGATATAGACATGCGTGAAATCGGGGAATTCTTCTTCCTTGCCGGCGATCACGGTATCGACGGCAACCCCGCGTGCCGACGCACCATATTGATAGAGTTCCCCGATCGCGCGGAAATAGCAGCCGCCCAGGAACGCCACCCAATCGTTCTTGTGCCAATCGAGCATGCCGTCGCGTGGCTCTTGCACACGGAACCCGGCAAATCCGGCACCCTTGGGCAGTCCACGGGCGATCGAATCCGCCGGCATGTCGAAATAGCTTTGGTCGTAGATGATCTCCCGCGCCGTACCGTTTTCGACGACATGCATTCCGACCGATTTCTGAAAGTACTTGCCCAGATGAAAGAAGGTGACCGGAAACCGGCCATCGCTGAACAGCGCGTAATCGGTGTTGAAGATGATCTTGCCCCAGGTCTCGTAATCGATCCGCGGCACGATGTCGGGCGCTGGGCGCGGCGGTTCGACATAAGGGGCGGCGGCCATGCGTCTCGCCATGGTTTTCAAGGCGTCGAATGAAAAAGGGACGGGTTTGCCGAGATTTAAGCGAGTCTCCGCAGCGAACGCATCGGTGCTGCGCGCTGTGGCGAACCCGAATGCCGTATAGATCGCAATGGCCTTCAGAACGGAACGGCGGTCGAGTTCAGACATGATCGGCAATTTCCAACAAACGCGGCGTCACGAAATCCGGTATTCGCTGCAACGGTCACATTCAATCGCAAGCGGGCGCGAACCACAATGAACTGCCCGGAACTCGAACCACGGATAAAGACATCCCGCTATGTGGCCCGGATATATGGCGGAATTTTGCCCAAAAGGATCAAGGTGCCTGGGGCCGAATGGCGGTCGGTTGGCACAACCACCAAAAAAAAGAACCCGGCGTTTTGCCGGGCTCAGACTTATGCTTAGTCACAGAACGGCTTCTATCTGCGGTCCCGATCGTCATCGTGCCGAACGATATCGACATCGCCTGAAGGCTGCACCACGACGGTCCGATTTTCCGGTGGGTTTACGACCACGGTCTTCGTGCTGCCGCAGGCCGCAAGCACAAGCGGAAACAACAGCATTGCTGGTTTCAATCGCATGGCAATCTCCTCGTTCTCTCGCGGAGAAAACTCGCGACTTGGGCCAATTGTTCCACAGCGCGGCTGGTGCTTATATCGGGCTCTGTGCGTTAGCGCTTCTGGCTGGAGAGAATGTCTTTATACAGCTTGGTCCATTTGGCGCTTTGATCCATATATTTCGGCACATCGAAGAAGGTCAGCTTGATGTCCTTCGGCAGGCGCTGGAACTTCACGTTGGCCGGCAAATTGTCGCGGTCGGCGAGAATTTTCTGTCCATCGGAGAGTAGGAAGTCCTGGAACAGCACCGCAGCATTGGGATGCGGCGCGCGCGCTGCCACTCCGATGCTGGCTGTAAACGCGAAAACCGGCGCGATATTCAGTTCCTGAATGGGCGCACCGGCCCGCTTCAACGGCTCGACCTCGTGGTAATAAATAGTGAGCGCCATCGGCACTTCGCCCGAAGCGACGAGATTGGCCATCAGCGTATGGCCCTTGCGTACCGAAATCCCGTTCTTCGTCACGATATCGCGAAAGAGGGCCAGGGCTTTGTCTTCGCCCAGGGCGCCCGCCATCGCCATCAGCCAATTGTTGTCGTCGGTTTCAATGCCGAGCTTGCCTTTCCATTTCGGGTTGGCGAGATCGGCGTAGGTTTTCGGCAGATCCGATTTTGCGATCAGATTGGTGTTGTAGGCGCCGGTAAAGACGATCAGCCGCGACGGCAGAAAAGGCTGGTTCGGGATGATCGCGTCGGGCATGAGATCGGCGGCAATCGGCGTCTGTACCGGCTGAAGCAGTTTTTCCCGCGCCATCGCGATGATCTGCGGCGATGCCGTTTCCATGACATCGACATCGAAACGGTTTCCGCGTGCTTCCGTCACGGCGCGCTGCAGGATCTCCTCGGAGCCGCCGCGCCACAGCCGAACCTTGACGCCGTATTTTTTTTCGAACGCAGCCATCACCGCACTCATGTGCTCCGTGACGGCCGAGGAATACAGGTTGAGAAAACCTTCCTTCTTCGCGCCGGCGATCAGGCGTGCGATGCGATCGGGCCCGCTGAATTGCGCCGGCGAAACCGGGGCCGCAGCCCACGCCCGAAACGGAGCAAGCAGCGCGGTCAGCGCGGCGGCTTGCAACATTTTTCGCCGGTTCATCGTAGCAGCCAATTTCGATCCTCAATCATCGTTCAAGCCGCTTTTGGCGGCAGGTCGGCCAACTCTTTTTGATATGCGTCGTCCATCTTCGGCGATAGTCCATGTTGCGCGAGCGCATCCTGAAACATCGTGCGGATTTGCGGCGTCTCGTCGGAATAATCGATTTGATCTCCCCCCACGCGGCGGCTGATCCAGGCGGTCGGCACCCCTTGCGAATTTCGGATCAGCGCCACTTCGTGCTTAAAGGCAAGGTAGCGCGCGGGCGTGGGGCCGGAATTGAAATGCTGGTGGAAAACGCGGTTGGGTGGCACGATCAGCGTACCCACTTCCCAATCATAGCGTTTGGGTTCTTCGCCTTCGCCCCACATCAACGAATAGCCCTGGCCTGAGAGAATGATGACATGCGCGCTCGGCCCGTGCGCGTGCGCCTTCTTGTAGGTGCCGACCGGGAACTGCGAGATGTGGCTCGACATCGAACCTTTGGCCATATTGAAGCGAATGTGGCCTCCGCCGGCACCGCGTTCCTTGGCACTGATAAGGGGCAGGTTTACTGCATCGGGGACGAAATTGGTGGGAAGCAGGAAACCCTTCGCTTCGGTCTTCGGGGTGAAATAATCGGGTTCGCCGGCAAAGCGGTTTTTGAAATCATATGCCGTGTTGAAGACGAATGCCGCGTCATCATAGAGGTTCATCACCGCCGGGCCGTTGGTCACCGCCACATAGCGCACCGGTTCCTGACCCGAACCGTTGAAATGTTGATGCCAGCAATTCAGCGGAATGGCGAACATTGCACCCGCCTTCCATTCGAACGTGATGCGATGTCCCGCGTCGTCCCACACGCTGGTGGAACCGCGGCCGTCCAGCACCAGCACCATCTCTTCGAAAAGCTGACGCTGCGGCGCGAGAGACTTCCCGGCCGGGATTTCGCAGACGTAACAATCGTTGGAGGTGCGCGAAGCATCGTGATTGATGTAGACACCGCGGGCTCCGCGCCGCGGCCAGGGCTTCAGCTCGACCGTGCGCAGGTTCGCCACATAATGACCGCTGACGATCTCCAGTCCCTCGGCCCGGACCCACCGCTGATAGGGCGTATCGCGATCCTTCTCGGTGGAGAATTTCTTCGCCAGCTCCTCGGAAACCTTGATGTCGGCCATGGCTGCTCCTCGTGCCGTTTTTCGAATGGCTGTGCCGAGCGTCCTACGATAACCGCAGCCGGAATTCCACAGGGGCGTGGATTTACCGATCCCCAAAGTTGTAGGTTTCAAGAAAATGGGAGGGAGTTATGAAGGCGGCATCAACATCCCTGTTCGCTCTGGCGGTCGCGTTCTTGCCGAACGCCTCTGTGTTGGGCGCCACGGTCACAGGAACCGTGAAGGCGCCGGACAGCACGCCCTTTCGGGGCGCTTTTGTGCAAGCGCAAAATGCTGCCACGAAAATCATGGTCAGTGTGCTGTCGGACGGCCAAGGAAATTATCGCATCGAGAATTTGCCGGCTGGGCAATATCGATTGCATGTGCGCGCAATCGGGTATCGTGCGGAACCACGTGACGGCGTGAATCTCGCCGCCGATCAGAACGCCAGCTATCCGTTTGTCTTGCAGAAGGACATGGTTCGCTGGAACGATCTTTCGCAATATCAGGGATCGGTGCTGTTTCCGGCCGCCCAGGGAAACCAGGTTTTGAAGGGCAAGGATATCCTGGTCGGGCGCTGTTTCGCCTGTCACGGCTTCCAGACGCGCATGGCATCGGTCAAGCGCGACGAGGATGGCTGGCGCGATCGCGTCAATTATATGCGCGGCGCGATGCATTTTTTCCTCGATAGCGCGGCACCTTTTTCCGACCAGAATGCGGACGATGTGACGTCCTATATCAATCTGTTGTTTGGCGAAAAATCGGTTCTGCCGCCGTCGCCGGCCGACATGCCCGGCTACAAGAATCTGGTGCGTTCGTTCAGCGATGAGGCGATGAAGATCGTCTATGTCGAATATGAGATTCCGGCGAAAAGCCGCATGCCGTGGAGTGCTGCCCCTGACAAGAACGGCAATTTCTGGGTGCCCTATTATGGTGCGGCCAACAGGATCGGGAAATTGGATCCCAAGACAGGTGCGGTTGCCGAATACCGCGTGCCGAACGAAGGCACCGCCGCTATCCATTCCGCCGTTCCTGCGCCGGATGGCAGCGTGTGGTTGACCGAATAGGGCGCCAACAAGCTCGGACGGTGGGACCCCAAGACGCAGAAGATCGTGGAATATGCGGACAGCTATCTTCCTGGCAAGGAAGGCGTCACGCGTGGTGGCGACAAACATACGCTGCGCGTGGACAGGCAAGGACGCGTGTGGTCCACGGGACGGCCGCTGACGATGTTCGATCCCAAGACTGGAAAATTCACCCGAATCGCAGACGTGCCGTCGGCCTATGGGCTCGCGCTCGACAAGGACGACAATCTCTGGTTCGCCGAATATGAACTGGATGGAAAAATCGGCAAGGTCGATGCGAAAACGCTTGCCGTAACCAAATGGGCGTTGCCGACAAAAGATGCGCGTCCGCGCCGCATCCAGATCGATACGGATGGAACGGTGTGGTTCGCGGAGTTCAAATCGGGCGGCATCGGCCGGTTCGATCCCAAAACGGAGACGATCAAGGAATTTCCGTTACCCGGACCGGAAGCAACACCCTATGCGCTCGGAATCGGGAAGGATCATACGATCTGGTATTCCTCGGAACATCTCGATGTGGTGGGCAATCTCGATCCGAAGACCGGCCACGTCACGGAATATCCGTTTCCGCAAAGCGAAAACACGATGCGCGAATTCTTCACCGATGCCGAGGGGCGGATGTGGTTCGGTTCGCCGGCCAACAACAAGGTCGGTTATTTTTATCTCACGGGCGGACCCCAAGGCGCGCGGAAGTGATTATTCCCCGAACGGGCTTGGCGCCTTGCCGGTGACGTTGAGCCTCTGGCCCGAGGGCAGCACCACGCTCATCAACTGACCGCCGCGCGCGCCTGTCTTCAGCGGGTGCATCTCGACCGTCACCTTGTCGCCGGGTTTGACCGAATCCGGCTTCCAGCCATTTTTCATGCTCTGGCCCGGGCCCTGCATTTCCAGCGGATATTCCACGATCTTGCCGCTCGCATCCGGCGCCATGACGTTCAGCCACATATGCGGGTTGGTCCATTCCATCTCCTTGACGGTACCGTTCAGGGTGATGGTCTTTTCCGCATCGAACATGGCGAAGGAGTGATGCGCCGAAACTGGCACCGCCCACAGCGCCGCCGCAATGCCCGCAAAGCACAAAGTCTGGACCCTCATCTGTTCCTCCCGTGCGGCCCGCCGATTGGCCGTCTCGGAGAGATATTATAATATCTGGGCGTTGCGCGGAAGTTGCCGCCAAACGGCATCGGGAGGGGTGAATGAATCGAATTGCTTCGGGAATTGCGGGCTTGCTGCTTATCGCCTCATCCGCCCATGCTGCGGGCTGGCAGACCTATACCTACCGCGATCAGGGTTTCTCGGTGGAAAGCCTGGTGCCGCTGACCAAGGGTACGGGGCTTTACAAGGGCGCCATCGCCGGGTCCGTGCCCACGATCACCTACAGCGGTGAGGCCGACAATATCCGCTACAAAATCAGCATCGTGGACATCTCGAAACGGCCCGCCGATGCGGTGAACCTTTATCTGGAGATGGAATTCCTCACTTCGCACAGTGGCAAAGTGCTGGCCAATGAGAGCGTCGGGATCGAACCCGGCGCAAATCGCCATTATGGCCGCCAGCTCGTGATCCAGACCAAGGACGGCAATTTGGTCCGGACGGTGCTCGTCTATAACAGGGGCAAGATTTACGCGACCGAAGCCACGATCCTGCCAAACGGCGACAAGGACTCCTTTGGGCCGGAGCGATTTGTCGAATCGATTCTGTTCGATCTCGACGGGGCGGCCCGGGCGCGCGACGCCGACCCGGCCAATTTCAAGACACCAGACGGGAAATAACCGAGGGCAGCTCCGCGAAATCGTCGAGCACGGCGTCTGCGCCGAGTTCGTGTACCGGCACGGGCGTATAGCCATAGCTCATGGCGATCACGGGAATGCCGGCCGCTCGGGCTGCTGCCACATCCACTGGGGAATCGCCGACCAGCACGGCGCGGTCGGAACGTCCTTTGAGGGCTGTCACCACCGCAAGCAGATGGCGCGGGTCGGGCTTGGTGTATGGGGTGCGGCCTCCGCCGACGATGGCGGGGAAATGATGGGTGAGCTGCAATTCGTCCAAAAGCAGTTCTGTCAGGTCTTGTGCTTTGTTGGTGCAGACGCCGAGGCCTGCTCCTTGGCCAGCCAACCGGACGAGCGTTTCCGGCACGCCGGGAAAGGGCTTGCTGCCCCGCGCAATATTGGCCCGGTAATAGGCGAGGAACTTCTCGGTCAGCGCGCTGAGGCGCGGCGCCGGCACAGGCGATTCCGTCCTTAAAAGCGCGTGCTCGAACATCGCGCGTGCTCCGTGGCCGACCAAATGGCGCAGATCCTGGGGCAGCACAGGATCGTGGCCTTCTACGGTCAGGACCGCGTTAAGGGCAGCCAGAAGGTCTGGCGCGGTATCGACCAGGGTGCCATCCAGGTCGAAGACGATTGCAAGAGTGGTATCCGGCATGGTGTGGGTCGGTCCTGCCCGGACCGGCATTAGTGCCGGTGTCAAAAGGACTTAGCCTAGAAACAGCCACGAAGAAAGATTAAGCAACAAAACGTCAATTTCCCCTTGGTAGTCTCAGGGTTAGAGGCTTCCAGCTGGAGGCCGCCTAGGATGCAATCGACTCGATGAACCGTTCCGCTCTCGCTGTTGTTGTGCTTGCCGCCGGGCAGGGTACGCGCATGAAGTCCGCGCTGCCGAAGGTGCTGCACCCCATTGGCGGACGGCCGATGCTGGGGCATGTGCTGGCCGTGACGAAGGCCATGCAGGCGGAGCGGATTGTCGTCGTGACCGCTCCCGGCGCCACTCAGGTCGAAAAGCTCGTGGAGCAATGGGGAGCCGCCGCGGTGGTCCAGGAGCGGCAACTGGGCACCGGTCATGCGGTGCTGGCGGCAGAATCGCTCCTTTCGGATTTCGACGGCAATCTTATGGTGCTGTTCGGCGATGCGCCTCTGTTGACGGCGGCAACACTGCAGGAATTGACCGCACGGTTGGCCGAAGGCGCCGATATTACGGCTCTCGGGTTTCGTGCCGCCGACCCGACAGGCTATGGCCGCATGGTGGGGCAGGGTGATTCCCTGCTTCGTATCGTCGAGCAGAAAGATGCGACTGAAGACGAACGCCGCATCGACCGCTGTTTCGCCGGCATGTTGGCCGGGCGCGCGAAACTGCTTCTCGAACTTCTGCACCAGGTGGGCAACCACAATGCCCAGGGCGAATTTTATCTGACCGATGTCATAACCATAGCCCGGAGCCGGGGCCTAAATTGCGTTATTGTCGAAGGTCCGGAAAGCGAGATGCTGGGAGTGAATTCGCGCTCGCAATTGGCGCAGGCCGAGGCTTCATTTCAGGCGCGAGCAAGGGCGGCGCTGATGGATGCCGGTATTACCATGCTGGCGCCGGAGACGATTTATCTCTCCGCCGATACGATCATTGAGCCCGATGTGACCATCGGCCAGTTTGTGGTGTTTGGGCCCGGCGTTACTGTCAAACGCGGTGCGGAAATCCGCGCCTTCTGCCACATCGAAAACAGTGAGATTGGCGAGCGCGCCATTATCGGCCCCTTTGCGCGTCTTCGCGGTGGGGCAAAGCTCGACAGCGATACCGATATCGGCAATTTCGTCGAACTGAAGAACGCCCATCTCGAAAAGGGCGTGAAGGCCCATCATCTCACCTATCTCGGTGACGCCCATGTCGGCGAGAAAGCCAATATCGGCGCCGGTACGATTACCTGCAACTATGACGGTTTTGCCAAGCATCGCACCGAAATCGGCGCGGGCGCGTTCATCGGGTCGAACGCGGCGCTGGTGGCTCCTGTGCAGATCGGGCAAGGCGCCATCGTCGCGGCGGGAAGCGTGATCACGAGAAGCGTCGAAGCCAATGCTCTGGCGGTTGGCCGGGGCCGCCAGGAGGTCAAGCCTGGCGGAGCGGAAGTGATCCGCGCCAAGAACAAGGCGCGGAAAGACAGGAAGATCTAAGCATGTGTGGAATTATCGGGATCGCTGGAACGCGCGACGTGGCGCCTTTGATCGTGGATGCGTTAAGGCGGCTCGAATATCGCGGTTATGATTCCGCAGGCGTCGCCACA
>DATARE010000473.1:0-7646 GCA_036264295.1 Micropepsaceae bacterium
CCCGGCGGCGGATTTGCCTTCAGCGCTTCGATGGAGGTGCGAACGACGCTCCACGGCAGCGCTTCGCCCGCGAGCCACACGCGTTCATCCCCGCCCTGGCCTTCCAGAAAGCCCCACGGATTCATCGACAAGGTGCCGCTGATAACCCATGTCAATGTCGCCACCCCGAACACCAGCCCGGTGATGTGGTGCCAATAGAACCAGCCGCGATAAGGCGACCAGCGCCCGCCTTTGCGGCGTTTGAATTGGGCAATACCGAGATAGATACCAAGCGCGGTGAGCAATCCGCCGAGGATCGACGTCCAGATGACCACTTGCGCCCATAGCGGGCCATCTTTGCGCAGCTCGGTGAAATACAGCCAATGCGGCACGGCGCCGAACCAATTCCACAATCGCTGACGGGCCGTGGTCCACAGGATGATTTCGCCCGTGGTGCTGGAGACATAGATCTGCGTGCCCGCGGGGTCGCCGAAACGGAACCGGTAAAGCGGCCGGTTGCCATCGCCGCCATCGCCCACCGTCCATTGATCACGCTCGATCGATTCCACCGACAGGGGCTCGCCCGCGCGGCCGATGATACGAGGCGCGGCCTGCGCGACGACGGCGCGCGCTTTTTGTTCGTCGATATCGAGCGAAGGCCCTGACGGCGCGAGACTCGAAATCCGAAACGGCCGCCCTTCGGGCCGGAGATAAAGCACCGGCTCGCCGGCGATGCTTTGGATTTGCGCGCCGCGCACCGGCTCGTCGCCGGCAATGTTCTGGGCCTCGAGCGAGCAGCAGGATTGCCAGGCGATAGCGCCAAGCGGGATCAGGCGCTCCTTCGCCGTCAAGGCAGGATAAGGCACATACATCATCACGATGCCGGAGGCGAACCAGACGAGCATCAACAACCCCACCGCCACCCCGAGATAGCGGTGGGTTATGACCGTTGCGCGCCAAAGAAATCGTGTCATGCGCCGTTCGCTCTTTTCTCCCTCAGTCTAGCGGTACAGCTCAGAAATTATAGCTGTAACGGACGAGCAAAGTGCGGGGCCAGCCGAGATTGGAGACAAGGTAGGAGTTTCCGCCCACATCGGTGATGCCCCGCGTCAGATGCGTCGCATATTGCTTGTCGAACACGTTCTGAAGATTGAGATCGATGCGGTGGCGATTGTCCGGGTCGATGAAGAAACGCGCCCCGATATCGACAACGGCCGCGTCGCCATATTTCGCTCTTATGCCGCCCAATGTATCGAACGTGTCGCCGAAATAATTGACCGAAGCGAACAGCCCGAACCAATTCATCGGATGATAATCGAGCGTGGCTTTGGCGAGGTCCGCCGGCACGCGCCGGATCTGCTGATGCGAGGAATCGTGCGAATCGCTGTGGGTGTAGCTTGCGCTCGCTGAAAAATTCGGCGTGATCGCGGCATCCAGAATGAATTCGCCACCCCGCACGCGCACGGTGCCCGGCAGATTGCCGAACAGGTCCTGATTGGCCGCCGTGTCGAAATCGACGAGACCGATCATGTTCTTGATGTCGCGAGCGAAGCCCACGATTTCCCAATGGAAGGTGGTGCCACCCAAAAGCCCGCCGATGGAAGCGTTCACATTGGTGCTTTCCTCGGGCTTGGTGTTGGGATTGCCGCGTTCGTCATTGGGATCGTTGGCGAACAATTCTTCGGCCGTGGGCAAGCGAAACGCCGTCCCCACCGTGCCCTTCACGAACAGGCTGGGCGTGATGTCCCAGCGGGCCGTAACATTCCAGACCGTGGCGTTGCGGCCCACGCTCGGGGCGTTGTAGCGGAAGCCGGCGGCAAGGCGCAGGTCGGAAAGAAACGACGGCGTGGTGGAGACCTCGCCGAACACCGCGTGCACATGCTCGGTCTGCTTTGCGATTACCAGAACGGCGTCGTTGCCGGAATAGTTCTGATAGTCATAGCCGAGATAGGTGTCGAGCTGCGGCACCGGCGTGAACTTCGCCAGCGCATTCACGCCGTAATCGGTGAAGCCCCAGAAATCGTGATTGTCGACGACGGATACGCCGCCGGTCAGTGCGCCGCTAACGGGATCGATATCGTTTTCCAGTTCGGTCCAATGCGCGTACCACCAATGGTAATAACCTTTGAGGAAAAATTGCAGCCGATAGCTCATGCTGTAATCGATTTTCGTGCTTAGAATATCTTCGTTGCGCTCGTTGAAGGCCTGAAGCCGCCTTTGCGGATACGCGAAATCCAGCTTTGCGTCCGTGTGCTGTTCCGACAGGGTGAACCTGAGATCTGGCGAGACATCATAGGCATATTTGCCGCCAAGCGTCAGGACTTCGTAGCCGCGGTTACGGTCGGCCTGACTCGGCTGGTAATCAGAATCGCGGAAGGGCTGAAAGCCTTCGGACTTGTCCGCCGACCCATAGACGACAATGTGATGCCCGCCTTGCAGCGTATCGCGGAAATATCCGTCAAGATGCCGGCCGCTATTCGTATCGGCGCCGATGCTGACGCGCCCGTCAGGCCGGTCGGAGAAATCCTTGGTCACGATGTTGATGGCGCCGGCAATGCCCTGCGTGCCGTAAAACAAGGCCTGCGGGCCTTCCAGCACTTCGATGCGTTCGATCATGCTTGAGGGAATCGTATCGAGCGGCGTGGTGCCGCTATAGAGGCGGTTGTTGATGCGCACACCATCGACAGTCCACAAAATATCGTCGGTGCGCGAACCCTGGAACGACACGTCGACATAGTCGAAGGGTCCGTCCTTGGGCGCCAAATAAAGGCCGGGCACGAGGTTTTGCAAAGACTGGGCGGCATCAAGATAGCCGCCATTTTGAATCTGGACCGACGTCACCGTATCGACACGCGTGCCCAATTCGGCGAGGCGCGCAGGCAAATCCTCTTCCAGCCGTCCGGTAATGACCACCTGCTCCGGCACACCGGCCTGTGCCAGCGTTTGCGCGTTCGTACCCGCTGGCCAAAGAAAACTCGTGCTCGCGAGCGCCATCGCGCGCGCAAGATGAACTTTGCTACGCAAAGAGATCCTCCCCCTTGATCCTGTGTCGCCGTGCGATTTGCGCACGTGCCACTCAGTCTCAATACGGAGACGGATACGCGTTCCCTCACAGGAAATTCACGTGCCGGAAATTTTTTGCGGCCCGCGTTTTTTAACGATGATTTGTTGAGGGAAACCGCGCGTGCCTGCGTATCAGGCGCGCTTTTGCAGTTTCGCGGCGAGCCGTACCGCTTCCAGGATTTCGGGATAGGCGGCACAGCGGCAGAGATTGCCCGCGAGGTAGTGGCGGATTTCGTCTTCGCTGGGATCGGGATTGTGCGCCAGAAGCTGATGCGTCATCAGCACAAAGCCCGGCGTGCAGAACCCGCATTGGAAGGCGCCGGTTTCAATGAAGGCCTGCTGCACTGGCGACAGCGCTCCGGACGAATCCAGATGTTCAACGGTGGTGACGGCTTTTCCGTCCACCATCACCGCCAGATAAAGGCAGCCCGACACGGCGACATCATCCACTAGCACGGTGCAGCAGCCACACAATCCCTGGCCGCAGCTTTCGCGTGCACCGAACAGCCCCAGCTCGTGCAGCACTTCCACGAGATTGCGGTGCGAGGCCACCGCGGCACTGACGGGGCGGCCATTGAGCATGAATTTTATGGTGCGGGTTTGGCTCATGAATCCTCCGCCAGCGGGCGGCCTTCGGCGGCGCGCAACGCCCGCAGGATGGCTTCCGGCTTGATCGGCAGCTCCGTCATGCGGACGCCGATGGCGTCGTGGATGGCGTTGGCAATGGCCGGCGACACCCCGAAGGTGGAGGATTCGCCGATGCCCTTCGCGCCGAAGGGGCCGGTTTCCTGCACCGCCGCGACGACATCGGACTCCATCGGCGGCACGTCGCGAAAGCCCGGAATCTTGTAATCGGCGAAGGACGGATTGATCACCTGTCCGCCGTCGAACACCATGTCCTCGTACAGCGTGAAACCCAATTGCATGATGGCGCCGCCGGAAAGCTGGGTGCGGCAAATCTTGGGATTGATGGCGCGGCCTGCATCGGCGGCATGCACCATGCGAAGCACGCGCACCTGGCCGGTTTCGGTGTCGACTTCGACCTCGACGCCCGTGCCGCCGATCATCCAGAACGGCGTGACATTGTCCGATTGGCCGGTTTTCGGATTGGGCGAGGTGTAGCGCGGCACATAAGTGCCGGCGCCGATCACATTGCCGGCGCGCATGCCATAGCGTTTGAGAAAAATCTCTTTCACATCGTAATTGGTGCCGGCAGGCAGGCCGACTTCGGCCGCCAGCGCGGCGAGTTTTGCGCGCGCGTCTTCGGCGGCAAGCTTGACCGCATTGCCCATGTGGAACGTGGAACGCGAGCCCAGCGTGCCCATGTCATAAGGCGCGACATCGGTGTTGCCATGCACCACGCGCACGGTTTCGGCATCGACATTCAGCACCTCGGCCACGAGCTGCGCCATGGCGGTATCGGAGCCTTGGCCCATGTCGATGGTGTTGATGTAAAGAACGATACTGCCATCGGCGCTGATATTGACGATGGCGCCCGACGTGGTGGGCGAGATCGAAGCCTTGATGCCGATGGCGATGCCGCGCCCGCGTTTCACCGTACCCGAACCGCGATCGAACGGCGCTTTCCAATTCATGTGATCGGCCAAATGATCCAGCACCGCATCGATGGCGGCATCTTTCATGATGGTGCCGGTGGCGTGCGGGCGTCCATCGCGCAAGATGTTCTTGCGGCGGAATTCGAGCGTGTCGATTCCCAGCGCACGCGCGATCAGATCGGTGTGGCTCTCATAGGCCCACACCAGCTGCGGCACGCCGAAGCCGCGCAGCGCGCCGGCCGGCGGGCGGTTGGTGTAGACCTCCGCGGAATCGATCCGCACATGTTCGATGTCATAGGGGCCGGCTGCGGTGAAGCCCGTCTTCTGGGCCACGCGCGGACCGATATCGGCATAGGCGCCGCCGTTCCACCACACATCGCAGGCGCGCGCGATGACGCGGCCGTCTTTGCTCACGCCGCTTTTGATGCGGAAGGTCACGGCGTGTTTGCTGATGGTGTAGAACTGTTCTTCCATGGTGAGCGCGACCTTCACCGGCCGGCGCACGATCAGCGCCAGCGCTGCCGCCAGCGCTTCCATTTTCACATAGACCTTGGCGCCGAAGCCGCCGCCCAGGAACGGCACCCGCACGCTGACGCGGTTTTCCGCCCAGCCAAGCAGCCGCGCAATTTCCATGCGCACGAAGGATGGCGTCTGCGACGAGGTGTGAATGACGAGCTGATCCGGGCCAAGTTCGGCAATACTGGCGTGCGATTCCAGCGGCACGTGCAGAACCTGTCCGGTGCGGAAAATGTGTTCGAACACATGATCGGCGGCGGCAAAGCCCGCCTCCACATCGCCGCGGCGCAATTGATAATCCAGCGTAACATTGGTGTGCTTGCGGCCCGCCAGATGTTTGAGATCGGCAAAGGTGCCGGCGGGTTTCAGCTCTTCATGGACGATGGCCGACGATGTCATGGCTTCGACTTCATCGAACACATGTTCGAGTTCTTCATATTCGGCCGCAATCGCCTGCACGCCCAGTGCCGCGATATGCGGATCGGTGGACAAGACCACCGCGACGGGTTCGCCGACGAAGTGCACCTTTTCCAGCGCGAGAATGGGCTGATCGTGAAAGGCCGGACCGAAATAGGGCTCAGGCATCACCGTCTTGATGTCTTCGCCGGTCAGGACGGCATACACGCCTTCGATCTCGCGCGCCGCACTTGTGTCGATGGAAAGGATGCGCCCATGCGCGATGGTGCTGCGGAAGATTTTCGCATACAGCATGCCGGGCACGCGCATATTGTGGACGTAGTCGGCACGGCCCGTGACCTTGGCGCGCGCTTCCAGACGCGGAATGTTGCGTCCCATCTGGTTCATGCGAGCGCCTCTTGAATGGCGCGCGCGAGATAGACGCGCAGCAATTCCCTTTTATAGGATGCCGAACCATGGGCATCGGGAATGAACCGCGCCTCGGCTGCGGCGCATTCGCTGATGTTTTTAAGTATTGCCGCATCCAGCGTCATCGATGACAGCAGCTTTTCCGTGGCGGAAAGCCGTGTCACGCGTTCGGAGGCGGCGCCTATTACCACGCGGGCGCCGCGAACAGTCTTGGTGTCCGCCATATCGAGCCTGACGCCGATACAAAGCGCCGGCCAATCATCGGCCGCGCGCGAGGTGACTTTGACATAGGCCGCACGCGCGCCGTTCAGCGGCGGGACAATGGCTTCGGCGATCAGTTCGTTGTTTTTCAGGACCGTCTGGTAATAGCCAAGATAGAGATCTTCCACGGCGATTTCGCGCGTTGTGTCGGGACCCACGACAGAAACGCGCGCCCCCAATGTTGCGAACAGCGGCGGCAGATCCATGTGCGGGTCGCCATGGGCGAGCGCCCCGCCGACGCGCGCGACATTGCGCACACGGATGTTCGACAGGGTCCGGATCGCGCGCTTCATCACCGGAAAATGCGTGGTGGCCTCGGCGGAACGTTCCAGTGCCGCCAGGGACGCCATGGCCCCCACGCGCAATTGACCATCCTTTTCGAGGGCGATGACAGAATGTTCCGGCTCGATCCTGGCGAGGCTGACGAGCCGCGAGGGCACGAAAATACCCGGCTTCATCATCAGCATCAGCGCCGTGCCGCCCGAAACCGGGCGCACCGTCGAATCCGAAGGATCGAGCAGGGAAACTGCTTCCTTCAGACTTTCCGGTTCCACCCAGTCGAAGGGAATCATCGCGGCCTCAATCCGGTTTCCGCGGCGGCAGGCCCAATTCCTTCCAGCGCGCGGTGACCGCGTCCACATCGTCCTGCGCCGGCCACACCGTTGGCGGGAACCGCTTGCCGCCGAAATCCGGATCGGGATCGTAATCCAGATTGATGGTGGCATCGATCAGCACGCGGTTCCATTTGCCGCTGCCGAACAGCGCGATATTGCGATCGCGTTTGCGCGTGGAAGGATCGAGCCCCGCACCAAAGGTGGAGGGCATGATGACGATGTCGTTCTCGCCCGCATTGACGCGATAGGCGATGGCCCAATCCACGGCGGCGTAATCATGGATGTCGATGTCGTCATCGACCACCGTGACATGCTTGTAGCGCACATGCGCGGCCGAACTGCCCCAGATGGCATTGGCCACCTGCTTGGCTTGGTTGCGATAGGTCTGCTTGATCTGCACGTTCAGGTTCATCGTGCCATGCACCGGCGGACCCCACACATCGGTGACGCCGGGAATGCCGGCGCGGTCGAGCACGTTCCAGGCAATTGCCGAACGCATGATCGAGCTGCACACCGCATTTTCCGAATAGCTCTTGGGCAGCGCGCCTTCGACAGTGCCGCGCAGAATGGGATTGTTGCGGTGGGTGATGGCCGTCACGCGGATGGTGGAGCGCGGCAGACGTTCGCCTGCGACATAGCCGGTGAATTCGGCAAACGGGCCTTCCGGCATATAGGTGGCGGGATCGAACGACAGAAAACCTTCGATCACGATCTCGGCAGTGGCCGGCACATACAGATCGTGGCTCTCGCATTTCACCAGATCGACCGGAGCGCCCCGGATGGCGCCCATCACGTCATATTCACAGACCCCCATGGGCACTGGCGAACCGGC
>DATARE010000495.1:0-1814 GCA_036264295.1 Micropepsaceae bacterium
CCAGCTGGTCGGGGACTACAACAATCCGATCCTGCAGCCCTGGGCGGCCGCGGTGGTGAAGCGCTTCGGCGAAATGTCGCTTGCGGGCATTACATTTCCGAATCCTTCGAACCAATGTTGGCCCCATCCGGTGCCGTTCATCTTCAAGCAGTTTACGATGCAGATGATACAGCAGCAGGACAGGATACTGATGTTGTACAGCGGGGACCACGAGTTGCGCCGGGTGCGCATGAACCAGCCCCATCTGTCTCCGCTGAAGCCTTCCTGGTACGGAGATTCCGTCGGCCATTATGAGGGTGACACGCTCGTCATCGACACGGTCGGGGTCAAGACCGATCGCCCCTATGCGATGATCGATTTGTTTGGAACGCCCTATACGAACAGACTGCACATCGTGGAACGCTATCGCTTACGCGACTATGACGACGTGAAAGATGCGCTCGATAGGAACAAGAAAGAGAATTGGCTGTTCAACGGCGATGTTTTCAGCCAGCACCGCGGCAAGTTCCTGCAGGCGCAGGTGACCATCGAGGATGAAGGCGTCTTCACGACGCCCTGGACGGCGACCATGACCTACGTGCCCTCGCCCAATCCAATAGCGGAAGGCGTCTGTGCCGAAAATCCGCACGAGTACTACAGCAACAAGGATTCCGACGTCCCGAAAGCCAATAGACCGGACTTCTGAAGAGTCTTTTTGTTTTTCATCGCTGATTTCGCGTGGCGATGGATTGGCGAATAAGCTCGACGGTGCGCGTCAGGTTCTTATCGATGAGGGCGCGACCGATTTCCGCCGTCGAGCCGCGCGGATCGCCTTGGATGCCGTTCTTTCCATCCATGGCCACGATCTTGGAATTGCGCACCATCGTCGGATCGACGGCCATCATTTGCGAGGTGTCGCGGGGATCGGCGTGATTGCCGATCTGCTCGCGTTTGATGCCCCGCCTGATCATGATCGCGGCATCGCCCTCCGGATCGCCGCGATAATAGCCCGTGATGGCGTGCACGCGGGTGATGGAGCCGGCCCATTCGGCGTTGAGCTTGGCGGCGATCGCGATCTGTCCTGGCTGGTTAGGGCTGGAATCGCCGATGAAGACGATGTCGCGGAAGCCGTGCTGCTTCAGGCTGCGCGCGGCAAATTCGAGCACCTGACGAAAGATGGGATCGGGAATGCGCCTCATGATCCGATATCTGGCCGCCGTCGCGCTGCTTTTCCTTGCCGGCACCGCGTCCGCGCAAATCCCCGACACCGTCTCCTTTAAGGACCGGAAACCGGGATGAGGATGGCCACGCGATCTTCCGTCCCGACCGTTCTGGTGATGTGACCCTTGCCGGTCAGATCTTCGGCCAATTCGATGCTGCCGGGCCCGACCTCAATTGTTTGCCCTCCCGACAAGACCAGCTCTGCGTGGCCGCTCAGCGTGACCACATATTGGCGGCGAGAAGCGGTGTGATAGCCGTTCTCGCGGCCGGGAGACGTACGACGAATCTGCGCGCCGGAATTGGAGAGCAGATTGTAGACGCCACCACCTGGAGCAATCTTGACGTCGATTTCCTCGGCGTGGGTCAGTCCGTCCGGCCCGGTAAAGAACCGGGTGATCATCACAGGTTTGCCTTTTTGAGCTGCGTTGGCGCCTTCCGCACTCTGGGCCGGAGGCATCAGAACCAAAAAGCTCAATAGACCAGCGCCAATGAACATTACGCGGTTCGCATTCATGAGGGGCCTCCCGGTTTTTCGCGGGCTACATTATCACGGTTTGGAACAGGCCCTCAGAACGTCTAGAAAACACGAGTGTGGCGAATCCGAAATTCGCCTT
>DATARE010000504.1:0-5839 GCA_036264295.1 Micropepsaceae bacterium
GCCAGATCGAGATCGCCGAACAGGTCGGGGCTGATGCAGTCGCCCACGGCGCCACCGGCAAGGGCAACGATCAGGTGCGCTTCGAGCTCAGCTATTACGCGCTCAACCCAGATATCAAGATCATTGCCCCTTGGCGCGAATGGGACCTCACCAGCCGCACCAGGCTGTTGGAGTTTGCCGAGCAGAACCAGATCCCGATCGCCAAGGACAAGCGCGGCGAGGCACCGTTCAGCGTTGACGCCAATCTGCTGCACTCGTCATCCGAGGGCAAAATCCTCGAAGACCCGGCGATCGAGGCTGATGAAATCGTCTATCAACGCACCATCCGGCCGGAGGACGCGCCGGACCAGCCAACGGTGATCTCGATGGATTTTGTCGAGGGCGATCCGGTGGCGATCGACGGCGTGGCAATGTCGCCGGCCACGGTGCTGACGCGGCTGAACGAACTCGGCAAGGCCAATGGCATTGGCCGCATCGATCTGGTGGAGAATCGCTTCGTCGGCATGAAATCGCGCGGCATCTATGAAACGCCGGGCGGCACGATCCTGCATGCTGCGCATCGCGCCATCGAATCCATCACGCTCGACCGGGGCGCCGCCCATTTGAAGGACGAGTTGATGCCGCGCTATGCGGAACTGATCTATAATGGCTTCTGGTTTTCACCCGAGCGCGAGATGCTGCAGGCCGCCATCGATAAGAGCCAGGACTATGTCGCGGGCACCGTGCGGTTGAAGCTGTACAAAGGCAATGTGATGGTGATCGGCCGGCAATCGCCCAATTCGCTTTATGCGCAGGACCTCGTCACCTTCGAGGAGGACCAGGGCGCCTACGATCAGAAAGATGCCGCCGGATTCATCAAGCTGAATGCGCTACGACTGCGCACGCTGGCCTCACGCAAACGCAAAAGCAAATGACCACGGACAACGCCGGACAGATCGCCTATTGGAACGGCCCTAATGGTGAAATGTGGGCCAAGCTGCGGGAAAAGCGCGACCGCGACCACGCATTCCTGACCGACGCGCTGCTCGACCGTTCCAACCCCCGCCCGGGGGAGCGTGTGCTGGACATCGGTTGCGGTTCGGGCACGACGACATTGAAGCTTGCCGAACGCGTGGCGCCGAACGGCTATGTGCTGGGTATCGACATTTCTCGTCCGATGCTTGGCGTCGCCAGACGGCGCGCCATCGCCGCCAAAAGCAGCGCTTTGTTCGCCGAAGGCGACGTCACCGATTATTACGAATTCGAACCGCAAAGCTTCGATCTCGCCTTCTCGCAATTGGGCGTCATGTTCTTCGCCGATCCCGTGGCGGCGTTTGCCAATGTCAAACGCGCCATGAAACCCGCCGCGCGGCTGCATTTCGCCTGTTGGCGCAGCCCAGCCGAACATTTGTGGGCCTTCGTTCCGGAAAGCGCGGCCAAGCCGTTTCTGCCGCCATCGCCGCCCGCGGACCCCAACGCACCGGGGCGCTACGCATTCCAGAATCCCGATCACGTGAAAAATCTGCTGTTGCAGGCGGGCTTTCATGATCCCGAATTTGAAAAACTGGACACCCAGATCTTTGCCGGGGCTACGCCGGAGGAGGCGGCTGACGCGGTCATCGAGGGCGGACCCTTGCAGCGCACCCTGACCGATGCCGACGAGACGACCCGCGCCAAGGTGCGGGCTGCGGTGACCGAACGCCTGGCCAAGGAAATGGGGCCGAATGGGATTTACCTCACCTCGGCGGCTTGGCTGGTGGGCGCGTCGGTTTAGGGCCGCGATTGGGCGGCCAGAATGCGCGTTATTTCCAGCGATCCTAATTCGGGAAAGAACGACTGCACGTGAAGATGAGGCTCTAAGCCTCGGGTCCGATATTCAAGGATCGCGCGGCATCCGATGCGGAATATTCCCGCTTTGGCCAGGTCTGCCCGGGTAAATTTTGCTTTCTGCGGCGGGTTCGTCGCGAGTTCTGCTTCGATATCGAAAATTTGGGCGATTTGCGCCTTGACCGTTTCGCGTTTGCTGGATGGGAGCTTTTGAAGGGCCGAAATTCCCTCGGGTGTTTTCAAAACCAAATCCAGCGCGGTCGCCATGTCGTGGAGGCTGCAAAACTTCGTCTTCTTCACAGTGGGCGCAACGCCCCGCAGGTGCTGGGTCAGTGCATGTCCGAACGTGCTGCTGCGCAGTTTTCCATTGAAGACGTCTGCTTGTGAGCTTGCCAATTGCGCCGGGAAACCCTCGCTCGTTTTGAGGATCAGATTCAATTTTTCCTTGTCGAGATTTTGCAAGCTCATCCGGGGTCACTCGATAATGCTTCGGGGTTGGGTGCCGCACAGCCTAGCTTAAACCCCTTCCGCCGGGCAGGGTCTCGTCTTGCTGACGTGGCATACTGTTAATGCGCGCGGCCATGCGCGCTTTCTGTTAGGCTGAACGTTCATTGAGCCCGCGGCGGAGGACATCATGCGCGCATCCGGCAAAGCATTCCTGGCATTGGCGCTGGCGGTTTCCTTCGCAGAAGCGGCTTATGCCGGGGCGATTGAAGACGCCAATGGCGGGGTTCTCGCGGCACGGGACGGCAAATATGACGACGCCATCCGGCTGTTCACCAGCGCCATCAACAGCAATGAATTGAATTCCACCGGCAAGGCGCAGGCCTATGCCTATCGCGGCATCGCGAAGGCGACGCTGGGCGATTACAGCGCCGCGCAGGAAGATTTGAATTTCTCCGTCGCGCTGGACACGCCCTACAATGCCGATGCTTACGCGTTTCGCGGCTATATGGCGCTGGTGACCGGGGCGCCCCAAAAAGCCGCCACCGATCTCGCCAAAAGCGCGGGCGAAAAGGTCTGGGCCTACAACGCGCTGTGGCTGTCGATTGCGCGCATGCGGGCGGGAATGGCTGACACTGGCGAGGTGTCGCTTGCCAACAATGCGATGACTCTGAACCTCACGCAATGGCCGGGACCGGTGGTGAAATTCCTCATGGGACAAGCGAAGCGCGAAGAGGTGTCCGCCGCCGCGAATGAAGGCGATCCCGCGAAAGTGTCAGAGCGCGTGTGCGATGCCGATTTCTATGTCGGCGAATATGATCTCGCCCATAATGACGCGACCGCGGCGAAGCCGCTGCTGCAGCGCGCGTCCGAGAAATGCCCGTTCGCGTCGTTCGAGCGCATGGGCGCCACCGCGGAATTGATGCAGTTGAAATAGTTCAAGCCGCTGGCGTTTTTCGGGGGAACCAGTCCGGCAATTCGTAGCCCACGGCACTTTCGGCTGCGATGGTCTTTTTGACCGCCGGGCGCGCCATCATCCGCGCGTGGTGGGCGGCAAGATGTGGAAATGCGTCGGAGGCAAAATCGAGCGCCTTGGTGAAGCGCCAATACAGCCGGAACAGATGGATATCCGCAATCGAATAGCGGCCCAGCACCCAATCCTTGTCGCCAAGACGCGCATCGGCAATGCCGTAGACTTTCTTGGTGTGCTCGGCCCCCAGCCGCCGCGCCGGGTGCAGCGTGGAGGCGATGAAGGACATCCATGAAATCGCGCGCGCCTCGTTTTCCGGATCGTTCACCGGCAGCAGACCTGCCTCGGGAAATTTTCGCGCCAGATAATAGAGAATGCCCGCCACTTCGGTCAGCGGACGTCCCTCGATGACAAGTGTCGGCACTTTGCCTTCGGGATTGATGGCGAGGTAGGCCGGCGACTGCATGTCCTTCTTGGCAAAGGACATCGGACGGCCCTCGAATTGCGCGCCCACTTCGTGCAGCGCGATATGGACAGCAAACGAACTCGAACCGGGCGCGAAATACAGCGTCAGCATCGCTCTAACCGTTGAGCGCGGTTTCGATGGCGCCGGTCAGCGCGGCATCGTCGGGCGGGGTCTTCGAGCCGAACGTGCCGGCGAGTTCGCCTTGGGACCCGATCAGATATTTGTGGAAATTCCACCGTGGCGCTGCGGCTTCACCGGCTTCGGAGACCGCCCATTTGTAAAGCGGGTGCGCCTTGGGTCCGATCACGGGATTTTTCGCCGTCATGGGAAAAGTGACGCCGTAATTCGTGGAACAGAAATTCTTGATCTCGGATTCCGTGCCCGGCTCTTGTGCGCCGAAATCGTTCGATGGCACGCCGAGCACCACAAGGCCGCGGTCCTTGTATTTCCGCCACAACGCTTCAAGGCCTTTATATTGCGGCGTCAGCCCGCATTGCGAGGCCGTATTCACGATGAGGACGGGGTGGCCGGCGAATTGCGACAGCCTCAGCGGTTTGCCGTCGATGGAGGTGAATTCGAAATCATGCGCAGACATGGGAAACTGGTACCTCAGGAGATTGCATAGTCGCGTTGGGGGCGGTTTAGCGCGTTTGCGCTGATAAAGATAAGCCGGCGACGGAAAGCAAGCGGACTTTCGACCAGCAATGTCGCCTTCAAGGATTCAAGGCCGCCCGCGAAAAATGGCTCCGTCAAGAAACGTCCGCTCGCCTGGGTCCAGGCAGGAATGCCGATCCGCTCAGACAATGCCAGATGCTCGGCCAGCCCAGCCAAATAAGCATCTTGTACCCGGCCCAGAGTGTTCGGCTCGCCAGCGAGCGCCATGGGTCGTTTCGTCTGTGAAAGCCCCTGCCAAACATCCAGAAATTCGCGAACGGCCACATCGAATGATTGTTCTTTGGATTGCACTCTTCGCGCGATTTCAGCGATGCTATCTGGACGGGCCATCGATCTTACGCCTTGCTCTCGCTGTCTCCGAAAATTTCTTCGAGCCCAAAGCGCGTTTTCGGAGGCAACATCTCCGCAGGATAATAGCGCGAAACGATCATGGCTGCTTGCTTTGCATTCTTGATTCCAAGGAGCCGTCCAAGATTGCGAATATCGGATATATCCTGGCTTGCTTCCACGCCACCTACTCGCATGGCGAGACATTTCATCGCAAATAGATAAGAAGGCGAAGCCACGAACACCCGCAACCCCGCTTGTCCTTCGGCGGGATAGGTGCGGAACAGGGATTTGGCGTTCTGTTCGGCATCTTTGGCGCTGAGAAACCCTTTGACGCCATCATTGATCCAATTCACGGACCAGCCGAAATCATTCGCTATTGTTTCGGCAGCACGGCGAACAAAGGCTCGGTCGGATTCGAACACGGCATCGACATCTTGCGTTGCCACGCGAAAGTCTGTCGTCAGAACAAGTGCGGAGCCGCCATAAATTGAGATTTCAACGACCTTGCCCATGTCATGCGCAATCTGGCCCAATTGCTGGAATGCTTGTTCCAGAGTCTCACGATTGAATGGTTTCGCTGCCCCAGGCATCGCCGTCACACGTCCAGATTGACGACGTTCAGCGCATTGTCCTGGATGAATTCGCGGCGCGGTTCGACCACATCGCCCATCAGCTTGGCGAACAGATCGTCCGCCGCATCCGCGTGCTCCACCTTCACCTGCAGCAGCGTACGCGCATTGTCGTCGAGCGTTGTTTCCCACAGCTGGTTCGGGTTCATCTCGCCCAGACCTTTGTAGCGCTGCAACGCCATCCCATGACGGCCCCATTCCAGAATGGCGTCCAGCAATTGCGTCGGCGAGCGCACCTCGCGTGTCTGGTCCTTGCGGGTGAGACGGCTTGCCTTCAGATAGGTCGTCTGCAGCTCGGCCGCCATGCGGTCGAGCTTGCGGGCATCGGCGCTTGAAATCAGCGCGCCGTCGATGGCGATGGTTTCGGTCACGCCCCGCACCTCGCGGCGGAATTTCAGCCCGCCATCGGGCGTGGGTTCGCCCTTCCAGCCGCGCTCCAACTCCTCCGACATCGAATCGAGCCGCACCGCGATGTAACGCGCCGCTTCCTCGGCCTTGACGGCGTCCGACAGCACTTCG
>DATARE010000574.1:0-6014 GCA_036264295.1 Micropepsaceae bacterium
CATTCCTTATATTTTGGATCGAAGGGGTTAACGTCTTTCCACCGGGAGGCGACGATACGTTCAACCATGTCGTCCATCGAATGTAGGCCGGTCCCCCAAAAACGTGTCACTGGCCCATAATGAGCGCCTCCGAGGCTCACCGGATCAAGCGCGTTGCGAAAGTTGCGTCCTGTCGTAGCGTTCTGCTTGGCCAGCAACGGGCCTTTCAGGGTACCGCCAAGAGAAAGAGCGGAATTTGTTGGCGACCAGGCAAGTACAAGTTTTGACCTCTGGATGTCGCCCCACATGCCCGGCGCATTGAAGGTCACAAAAGGCAGACCCGTCCAGTGCCCCAAGACCTGAGCCATAGCGCCACCCAGGGAATGTCCCACGAATGAGATGGCGTAAGCGGGATAGGTTTTCTGCGTTCCTTCCAACAGCCGCAAAGCTGCACTGCAATATTGCGGAAGCATGCCAACAAAACCACCCAGTGCGATTTGCAGATCGCACACCAAGTCGCCGCCCTTTTTCAGATCTGTTCCTTGAAATGCGACCACCACTTCTTTGCGGCCGGGGCAAACATACGTGCACCCTTTGAAGTCCGTATTGGTGGCCCCCCAGGACATTCCCTCTTTAAATCCCGCGCACTTGAATCCTTCTACGGTCCAGCTCTTGTCCTTGCGGGCAGTGACGCGTTTGTCGATTTGGTAAACCCGATTGGCGATCAGCGCATATTCGCGCGAGGTTATTTTCCCGGACATCCAAGTTAAGCCCCCCAATGAACTCTGGATGATATGGAGTTCTCAATCTTATTGAAATCATAGCAAGGGCTTCGGCGCAGGATTTCGATCGGCGACGAAGAAGTCCGGCCACGCCGTCAGGTCGCAGCCGTTCACTTCAGTTGAGATCGCCGGGATCGGGCGGCACCGGCGCGATGGCAATGCCCTCTTCGATCAGTTCGCGGGCTTCGCCGACGGTGCTTTCGCCGTAGATGTGCCGTTCCTCGGCTTCGCCATAGTGGATCTTGCGCGCTTCTTCGGGGAAACGCGGCCCGACATAGTCGGCGTTCTCCTCAATGAATTTGCGGTACCCGGCCATGAACTGCCGCACTTTCTGTGCGTCGGGCGCATTGGTATCCGCTGCGGCGATTTCGGTTCTTCCCTTTGCCTTGGTGACGGAATTCCGCACCGCCGGCGCCATGATCGCTTTCTTCACATGTGCATCGCCGCAAATGGGGCAGACAAGAACCCCTTGCGCTTCCTGCGCGTCATAGGCGGCGCCATTGGAAAACCAGCCCTCGAATTCATGGCCGTTCGCACAGGCAAGACTATAAGCGATCACGCGAGATTCCTCGGGTCGCAAAGCCGCGCTGTCGTCGCCAAATGCCGTAGCCTCATTCCGGAACCCGGAATGGACGGTCATGCTGCAAGGACGGCAGCCGGGCTCGCACGGCGGCGATCTCGGCCAGGTCCAAATCCGCCGCAACGAAACTTGGATCGGTGCCCGCTTCGGCAAGGATATCGCCCCAAGGGCCAACGATCAGACTGTGGCCATAGGTCTTGCGGCCATTGGCATGGGCGCCGCCCTGAGCCGGCGCCACCACGAAGCAGCCATTCTCGATGGCGCGCGCGCGCAGCAGAATATGCCAATGCGCCTTGCCGGTCGTTTCGGTGAACGCGGACGGCACGGTGAGGATTTCGGCACCGCCCTTTGCGAGCGCCCGGTAAAGATGCGGGAACCGCAGATCGTAGCAGACCGACATGCCGATTTTGCCGAAAGGTGGGTTTGCCACCACAGCTTCGCCGCCGGGCGCCACCGTGTTGGATTCGCGATAGGTCTCGCCGGAGGGCAGATTCACGTCGAAGAGATGGATCTTGTCGTAGCGCGCCGAGACGCGGCCATTGGGTCCGATGAGGTATGACCGGTTGGCGGTCTTGCCTTCCGACACCTTGATCCCCAGCGACCCCACCAGCAGCCAGATGCCGAGCTCCTCCGCGAGTCCGCAGAACTGCGGCAGCGAATAATCGTCTTTTTCGGCAGAGGTCTTTTCAAGTTTGGCGCCGCCATCGGCGGCCATGAGATTGGTGTTCTCCGGGGTGGCGATGAATTGCGCGCCGGCCTTATGCGCCTCGCGTATCAGAGCCGCGGCGCTGCGCACATTTTCAGCCACATCGTCGCCGCAGCGCAGCTGCACGCAGGCCGCCTTGATCTTGCGTTCGCTCATGACGGGTTCAGCAAGGCATCAAGCTTGCCTGCCCTCTCCAGCGCATACATCCCGTCGCAATCGGCGAGATATTTGTCGTCCACGAAGATTTGCGGAACGGTAAGCCGCCCGCCGGCCTTCTGCACCATGGTGCGCCTCAGTTCGGGGTCCCTCGAGACATCGATTTCCTCGAAAGCGACTCCCTTTTTGTTGAGCAACCGCTTTGCCTGGACGCAGTAGGGACACACCTGCGTCGTGTACATTACGACCTTAGCCATACATTCGACTCTAGACCACACCTCCTCATATATCGCTAAAGCCAGGCCTTACAACGCGCGCCATGGTCAACGCGTCCACCCGGGCCGCTCCGGCGCGCTTGAGCGCCCTGGCGCAGGCATCCAGCGTCGCCCCTGTGGTGAAGACATCGTCGACCAAGAGAATGGCCCGCCCTTTGACAGCCGCGGCCTTCGTCGGGGGCACGCGAAAGGCGCCCAACACATTGCGCCGCCGCGCCTTGGCGGAGGGCATCTGTCCCTGGCTAGGCGTGGGACGTTTCCTTTCCAGCACCAGCGGATCGTGGGGCCGGGCGGACAGCCGGGCAAGTCCTTCGGCCAGAATCGCCGCCTGATTGTAACGGCGGCGCCACAACCGCCAGCGGTGCAGCGGAACCGGGACGATGAGATCGGTTTCCGCGAGCAAAGAGCGTCCGCTGCGTTCGAGCCAGCGGGCAAAAGCAGGCGCCGATTCCAGGCGGTCCCCATGCTTGAAGCTCAGGATCAATGCTTTGGATGCGTCGTCGTAACGCAGGAGCGAGCGGGCTCGATCGAAGGCGCGCGGGGTGGCATGGCAGGGGCCGCAGAGGGTTTCGCCACCGGGATCGATGTCGAAGGGTATTCCACAGGCCGCGCAGAAAGGCTCCTCAATGAAGGAGATCGCGCTCCAACAGGACGCGCAAAGCGAATGCGGCTCCAATTGGCGTGTACGGCACACCATGCACAGCGGCGGGAACAGCGCATCGAGCGCCACATGATGAAGACGGCGCCCGATCAGACCGGCCGAGACGGTTATTTCCCTCTGCACGCGCATGGCCTAACTCTAGCGCAGGATGAGCGCTGGTCCGCCACGTATTTTCGATTCCCTGGCCTATCGGGCGCGGCGCGCGCGCGCCGCATTGCGGGCGGGCGATATTTTTCTGGCGCGAGACGCGGCCGATCAAATCGCGACCCGCTTGGGCGCGATCAACCGCCGGTTCGAGCGCGGGCTCGACCTCCATTCCCGTCTGGATGTGTTTGGAAGGCTCCGGCCGTTTGCGGAGGATTGGGTCCGCACGGGCTTTGCCTGGGATGCACCTTCGGTGATCGCCGAAGAAGAAGCCCTGCCCTTCGCGGAAGAAAGCTTCGATCTGGTGACCAGCATTCTGTCTTTGCACGCCATCAACGATTTGCCCGGCGCGCTGGTGCAGATCCGCCGCGCCTTGAAGCCGGATGGGCTGTTCATCGCCGCTCTGTTCGGCGGAGAGACATTGCGGGAACTGAAGATCGCATTTGCTGCCGCGGAAGCGGACGTGCTTGGCGGCGTCAGCCCGCGCGTCGCGCCGTTCGCGGATGTGCGCGATTTGGGCGGGTTGCTGAGCCGGGCCGGCTTCGCGCTTCCTGTCGCGGATGTGGAGCGCACGGTCGTGCGCTACCGGGAGCTTTCACGGCTGTTCGTGGATTTGCGCTGCCACGGCGAAACCAATGCTTTGGCGGGACGTGGCTCGGCGTTTCTGTCGCCGCGATTGCTCGCGGCGCTCACGCGGGAATACGCAACGCGTTTCGGCGATCCTGAGGGGCGGTTCCCGGCGACGTTCGATATCGTCTTTCTTACCGGCTGGGCGCCGCATGAAAGCCAGCAGAAGCCGCTGCGGCCTAGTTCGGCGAAGACGCGTCTCGCGGACGCGCTTGGAACGAAGGAACAGCCCACCGGAGACCTCGCTCCAAGACAGAAACGCGAATAGGAACAACACCAATCACCCCTCACCCGGCACGCCAATGGCGCGCTATCGCGCGCGGCGCGCCGCCCTCTGCCTCAAGGGGAGAGGGAAATCACAGCAGGTCGCGTAGCAACGGAATAAGCGGTAGGTCAGCCGGCGGCATCGGATAGCGGGCCGAATCAAGCGCGAGATCCTTGGGGCGAACCCAGGCAATTTTCTGGGCTTCCTGCGGCTGCGGTATGCCCTCCCACCGGCGGCACAGAAACAGCGGCATCAACAGATGAAAATCGGCATAGGCGTGGGATGCGAAGATTAACGGCGCGAGACAGGGCTCTTTGATCGTGACGCCCAATTCCTCGCGCATTTCCCGAATGACGGTTTCTTCCGGCCGTTCGCCCGCTTCGATCTTGCCGCCCGGAAATTCCCACAGGCCTGCCATGGTCTTTCCCTCGGGACGCTGCGCAATCAGCACGCGGCCGTCGGAATCGATCAGCGCACAGGCGGCAACCAGGATCAGAGGTAAAGCCAAGTTCAGCTGCGATAGGAACCGTTGATACGGATATAGCCTTCCGTCAGATCGCAGGTCCACACGCGCGCCTTGCCCTTGCCCACGCCGACATCGACAGCAATGGCCACCTCTTGGCCCGCAACCGCTTTGGTGGCGAGCTGTTCGTTGTAAGCAGGCGCTCGCTCGCCTTTGTCGGCGACGATTTGCGTGCCGAACATGATCTTCAGTTTGTCGCGTTCGGCGGGTTCTCCCGCCTTGCCCACAGCCATGACGACGCGGCCCCAATTCGCGTCACCGCCGGCGATGGCGGTTTTCACCAAAGGCGAATTGGCGATGGCGAGCGCGATCTTCTTGGCTGACTCATTGGTCTGCGCGCCGGTGACATCCACCTGGATGAGCTTGGTGGCGCCCTCTCCGTCCCTGACCACCTGCAGGGCCAGATCGAGCAGCACCAGGTTCAACCGCTCTTTGAATTGATCCAGGCGCTTATCGCTCGGCTTTGTGATGGCGGGATGCGCCGCACCCTTGCCTGTCGCGAACAGCAGCAGCGTGTCGCTCGTCGAGGTGTCGCTGTCGACGGTGATGGAGTTGAACGAACGGGCCGCGGCCTCATTGAGGAGCGGCTGAAGAACCGATGCCGGCAAATTCGCGTCCGTGAAGACGAAGGCCAGCATGGTCGCCATGTCGGGCATGATCATGCCGGAGCCTTTGGCGATGCCGCTGATCGTGATTCGGTGGCCGTCGATATATGCCATGCCCGTTGCCAGCTTCGGGAATGTGTCCGTGGTCATGATCGCTTCGGCGGCCGCCCGCCAGCCACCCGCGGCACCCGCATCCGCCAGCCTGCCTAGAATTTTGATAATCTTCTGGTGTGGCAACGGCTCCCCGATCACGCCGGTGGACGCCATGAAGACTTCCTGTGCCCGGCAGCCGACCACGCCGGCGGCCGATTCGGCCACCTCGCGCACCGCATCGGCACCGGCCTGCCCGGTGAAGGCGTTGGCATTGCCGCTGTTGACGATCAGCACCCGCCCAGTGCCACCCGGCAATTGCTTGCGGCACCAATCCACCGGGGCGGACGGCGCCTTGGACTTGGTGAAAACCCCCGCAACCTGGGTATTGGGCGCCAAGACCATCAGCAGCATGTCGGTCCGGTCGCGATATTTGATACCGGCCTGACCGGTCGCGAGCCTCACCCCTGCCAAAGGCGGCAGACTGGCGAACACCTTGGGAGCCAAGGGGGATTTCGCGCTTGCGGGCGAAGCGGCAGCGGGAGCATTTGCCTTGGCAGGCGGCGGCGCAGCTTTGGCCGCGCCCTTCGGCGAGGCTTTGCCCCGTGGCTTCGTACCCCC
>DATARE010000582.1:0-8223 GCA_036264295.1 Micropepsaceae bacterium
CCGCGGTACGCCCGCCTCCTGCACCACCCCTGCCGAAAACGGCATGAAGGTGGCGACGCAGAACGAGAAAATCGCCAAGCTGCGCCGTGGCGTGATGGAACTGTATATCAGCGACCATCCGCTGGACTGCCTGACCTGTGCGGCGAATGGCGATTGCGAACTTCAGGACATGGCGGGCGCGGTGGGCCTGCGCGAGGTTCGCTATGGCTATGACGGCGAGAACCATCTGGGACAGGCGAAAGACGAGTCCAATCCCTATTTCACCTTCGATCCTTCGAAATGCATCGTCTGCTCGCGCTGTGTGCGCGCCTGTGAAGAGGTTCAGGGCACCTTTGCGCTGACTATCGACGAACGCGGTTTCGCTTCGCATGTGTCGGCCGGCATGAACGAGGATTTCCTGGATTCGGAATGCGTTTCCTGCGGCGCCTGCGTGCAGGCCTGCCCGACGGCAACGCTGATGGAAAAGACCGTCATCCAGCACGGCACGCCGGATCGTTCGGTCATCACCACCTGCGCCTATTGCGGCGTCGGCTGCTCGTTCGAAGCCGAACTGCAGGGCGACCGCGTTGTTCGCATGACGCCCTACAAGGACGGCAAGGCCAATCACGGCCATTCCTGCGTCAAAGGGCGCTTCGCCTGGGGTTATGCCACGCACAAGGAACGCATCACCAAGCCAATGATCCGCAAATCGATCACGGAGCCCTGGCAAGAGGTTTCGTGGGACGAGGCGATCAATTACGCGGCTTCCGAATTCAAGCGCATCCAGGCGAAATATGGCCGTGGCAGCGTCGGCGGCATCACTTCCTCACGCTGCACCAATGAGGAAACCTACCTCGTTCAGAAGATGATCCGCGCCGCGTTCGGCAACAACAGTGTCGATACCTGCGCGCGCGTCTGCCATTCGCCGACCGGCTACGGACTCAACACGGCTTTCGGAACCTCCGCCGGCACGCAGGATTTCGACTCGGTGATGGACTGCGACGTCATGCTGGTTTGCGGCGCAAACCCGACCGACGCGCATCCGGTGTTCGCTTCGCGCATGAAGCGGCGCATCCGCGAAGGGGCGAAGGTTATCGTCATCGATCCGCGCCGCATCGACCTTGTGCGCATGCCGCATGTGGAGGCGTCGCACCATTTGGCGCTGATGCCCGGCACCAATGTTGCGATCGTCAATGCGCTGGCGCATACCATCGTGACGGAGAACCTGCAGAATCAGAAATTCATCGACGAACGCGTCGACACGAACGATTTCGCGACTTGGCTCGATTTCATCAAGCGGCCCGAAAATTCGCCCGAAGCGATGGAAAAGATCACCGGCGTGCCGGCTTCCGAAATCCGCGCCGCGGCTCGCATGTATGCGAGAGGTCCGAACTCCGCCATCTATTACGGCTTGGGCGTCACCGAGCACAGTCAGGGCTCGACCATGGTGATGGGCCTCGCCAACCTCGCGATGCTGTGCGGCATGCTCGGCCGGCGCGGTGTAGGCGTGAACCCGCTGCGCGGCCAGAACAACGTCCAGGGCTCGTGTGACATGGGCTCGTTCCCGCACGAATATTCGGGCTATCGTCATGTGTCGGACGATGCCACACGCGTTCTTTTCGAAAAGGATTGGGGCGTCCACCTCGATCCAGAACCCGGCCTTCGCATACCGAACATGTTCGACTCGGCAATCGATGGCACTTTCCTCGGGCTCTATGTCCAGGGCGAAGACATTGCCCAATCCGACCCGAACACGAAGCACGTGCAGGCCGCGCTTTCGGCAATGGAATGCGTGGTTGTTCAGGACATGTTCCTGAACGAGACCGCGCTCTACGCGCATGTGTTTTTGCCAGGCACATCCTTCCTGGAGAAAGACGGCACCTTCACCAATGCGGAGCGCCGCATCAACCGCGTGCGCAAAGCGATTGCGCCAGTCCCGGGTTTGGCCGATTGGGAGGTGACGATGAAGCTTTCCGAGGCGCTCGGCTATCCCATGCACTACCAGCACCCTTCGGAAATCATGGACGAAATCGCACGACTGACCCCGGGCTTCCGCAACGTCTCCTATGACTTCCTCGACGAGGTCGGCAGCGTGCAGTGGCCTTGCAACGACGCAGCGCCAGACGGCTCGCCGATCATGCACGTAAACAGCTTTGCCCGCGGCAAGGGAAAAATGGAGCTGACAGAATATGTCGCGACGGACGAGCGGACGACCCATCGGTTCCCGCTGATCCTGACGACAGGCCGTATTCTCTCGCAATATAATGTGGGCGCTCAGACGCGGCGCACTGACAACAGCATCTGGCATCAGCAAGACGTGCTTGAAATCCATCCGCATGACGCCGAGCATCGCGGTATCCGCAACGGCGATCATGTAGCGGTGATTTCTCGAGCCGGCGAAACCTCGATGACCGCGGTGATCTCGGAGCGCATGCAGCCGGGCGTCGTTTATACCACCTTCCACTTCCCGGATTCGGGCGCGAACGTCGTGACGACGGAAAACACCGACTGGGCGACCGGCTGCCCCGAATACAAGGTGACGGCTGTCGAAATCCGGCCAACGAATCGCTGGTCTGAGTGGCAGGAAGACTATTCGGAGTTTAAGGAGAAGGCGCTGCGCATCGGCGAACCTGCCAACAAGGTGCCGGCCGAATAACCATGCACGATAACACCACCCATCTTGTGAAGATGGCCAACGATATCTCCAATTTCTTTCGGCTTCGGCCGGAAGAACAGGCCGTCGCAGGCACGGCGAACCACATAAAGCGCTTCTGGGACCCTCGCATGCGCACGAAAATGGCCGAGCATCTGGCCCATGGCGGCGCCGGGCTTAATCCGATCGCGCTCAAAGCGGTGCAGCAGGTGTGCAAGCCCGCAGTCAGCGCAGCGACGGCTCCCGCGAGCAGTCATTCGTGATTTCGATTATTTAGGGGAGAATTCTTATGGCGTACAAAATCCTGCTTCTTGGCGCGTCTTATGGCTCGCTGCTGGCGTCCAAGCTGCTGTTCGGCGGCCATCATATCCATTTGATCTGCCTGCCCGCCGAAGCCGACCTGATCAATGCCGAAGGGTTCGAAGTGCGCCTTCCCATTCGCGGCCGCAAAGATCCGGTGGTCCTGAAGTCGCGCAATCTTCCCGGCAAGGTGACAGCAGGCGGCGCTGCAGGCGTGAACCCCAAGGATTACGATCTGGTAGGCCTCGCGATGCAAGAGCCCCAATATCGTTCGCCTGGCGTGCGTGAGCTCTTGGATTCCGTGGCGCGTTCGCGCGTGCCCTGCATGTCCATCATGAACATGCCGCCCCTGCCCTACATCAAGCGCATTCCCGGGTTGGATTATGAGGCGCTGAAGCCCGCCTATACCGATCCGACCGTATGGGACAATTTCGACCCGAAGCTGCTGACGCTGAACAGCCCGGACCCGCAGGCGATCCGCCCGCCCGACGAAAAGGTCAACGTGCTGATGGTGACGCTGCCGACCAATTTCAAAGTGGCAAAATTCGACGATGAGAAGAACACCGCGATCCTGCGGCAGTTGGAAAAAGACGTGGATGCCGCGCGCTTCGATGCGCCGGAAGGCAAGATCGAGTTGCCGGTGAAGCTGCGCGTCTATGATTCGATTTTCGTGCCGCTGGCCAAATGGGCCATGCTGTGCGCCGGCAATTACCGCACGGTGACGGCCGATGGCATGCGCACCGCCAAGGAAGCGGTGCACACCGATCTGGAAGCCTCGCGCTCGGTCTACAATTTCGTCAACGATCTCTGCGTGAAGTTGGGCGCGAATCCGAACGATCTGGTGCCGTTCGAGAAATATGCTGCGGCCGCCGAAAGCCTGACACGCCCGGCTTCGGCTGCGCGCGCTCTTCAGAACGGCGCGCCGAACATCGAGCGCGCGGACAAGCTGGTGCAGCTCATCGCGCGGCAGAAGGGTTTGAGTCATCCCACGCTCGACGCCACGGTGGCGTTGGTCGATTCGCGCCTCGAAGCCAATCGCAAGAAAGCCGCCGCGGCCTAAATCGTTCGGTACGGCGAAAGAAATTTTCGGGGAGGGAAGCAATTCCCTCCCCGAAGCATTTTAGGGCAGATAGACACCACCATTGATGTGGATCGTCTGCCCGGTCATGGCGCGCGCCTTTGGGCCGGCGAGGTGGCGGACCATAGCGGAGACATCCTCCGGCTGGCCGCGCCGGGGCGCCAGAATCGTGCGCGTCTTGCGGTGCACGGGTTCGGCGCCGTCGCGCTTGGTCTCGATCAGACCCGGCGCTACCAGATTGACGGTGATGCCTTTCGGCGCAAGCTCGACCGCCAGCGCCTTGGTCATGCCGCCCAGTCCGGCCTTTGCAGTGATCACATGCACGCGGTGCGCCGCACCGGTATAGGCAGTGAGGCCGCCAATATTGATGATGGTACCCCGCCCGCTTTTTTCGAGCGCGGGCAACGCCGCCTGGGCGCACAGGAACGGACCGTCCAGGATCACGCCCAATACTTGGTGCCAGGATTCCAGGCTCAGCTCTTCAAACGCCCCTTCAGGCCGCACGCCCGCATTGTTGACGAGGATATCGATACGGCCGAACTTCTTCAGCGTCTCGTCGACCATGCGGCGGACATCATCGGCGCGCGTTACATCGACCTGCATCGCCAATGCGCGGCCGCCGCGCGCCTCGATTTCGGCTGCCACCGATTTGACGCCGGCGAAATCCGAACGGGCGATGACCGTGACCGCTGCCCCCGCATCGGCGAGATCCAGCGCAATGGCACGGCCAATATTGCGCGCGGCGCCCGTGATGATGGCGACCGATCCTTCGAGTTCCTGCATTGTCATCCTCTTGCTGTGCTGAGATCGATGGCAGCACCGGCCGCAACACGGTCCAGTGCTTCGGCCAACGCGCCCGATTGCGCCCGCGAAAAACCGCCGAAGCGCGCATTGTCGGTGAACTTCGCCATGATGTCGCTTTGCGACAGCGGCTCATGCGCGCCGCCGCGCATATGCGGTTTGCGAAATTCGCGCACCGAGCCGTCCTTCAGCGTGGCGCGGATATGCCCGGTGAAATTCTTCGGATAGGGATCGTCGGGATTGATGACGTAGGAAACCTTGCCGGCCAATGCACGCAGTTTCGGATCGGCCACGCGCGCATCGGTGAATTGCTCGAAACCCGCCTTGCCGTCGATGAATCCGGCGGCTATGCAATAGGGAGTCGAGAACTTGGCCGCGTAACCATTGGGCGGCCTCTGTTTCAGCTTCAGCGGCTCCCAAAGCCGGTGCACCGTGCCCTCACCCACTTCGCAGACCATGCTGACGATGTCGTCTGCGGCAACACCAGACCCGGCCAACGCAATGGCGCAATCGATGAAGGGTTGGGTCATCGTCCCGCAGGCGTAAGGCTTGAAGGCAACGGTTTCGAGTACCCATTCCGTACCCAGACGATCGAGCAGAGGCCGAAAATCGGGAGCCTTCGACGGCGCGAAAGCCTTGTAAAATCCATGCTGGCCCTCAAGCACTGTTGCGGGCCCCGTAAAGCCGCCCTCCGCGAGGAATGCCGCGCGAATGCCCGATTGCGCGGCAGCGCCCGCATGCAGCCGCTTCGTCCAACTTCCATCGGCGAGATATTCGATAATGCCTGAAGCCAGGCTTCCGGAAATTCCGATGGCTGCGGCGATCTTCTCGGCCGGCAGACCGAGTGCCGCCGCAACGCCCGCCGCCGCTGCCGGCGCGCCGAAAATGGCGGTGGGATGGAAGCATGCCTTATGCGTTGCCTGGGGCGCCACCAGGCTCATGCGGCACATCAGTTCCACCCCGACGGCGAGGCCCTTCATCACCGCATCGCCCGGCAAGCCGCGATGTTCCGCAGCCGCGACAACCGCCGGCACAATCACCGCACCCGCGTGAACCGGGCCGCCTTCGAAAGTGTCGTCATAGTCTTCGCCATGCGCGGCGGTGCCGTTGATCAGGGCGGCATCGTATGGCCCGAACCCGCCCGCATGTCCGATGGCCGTGGCCCGCCCGTCCGATCCAGCGCTCGCACGCGCCGCCGTCACATAATCGTTCTTGCGCGCGGCAACGCACAGGCCCGCCACATCGATCATCAGCAGCCGGAGGGTTTCACTGGCTTGGAGCGGCAGTTTCGCGCCAGTGGTGCCGGCCGCGAAGGCGGATAGGTCTTGCGAAACGGTCACGCTGGAATCGCTTTCCGCGCGCGGGCGGCGCGCCACTCGGTAAGCAGCGCGCCGGTCATGATGATGGCTGCCACAATGAAGAATGCCACTGCTATGGGGTCCTGGAAAAAGATGTCGAAATCGCCGCCCGACAGCACCAGAGAGCGCCGGTAATTGGATTCGACGAGATTGCCCAACACCACGCCGAGCACGGCCGGCAGGAAGGGAAAATCGAAATATTTCATGAAATAGCCGAGCATTCCCGCGGCAAGCACAATGCCCACGTCGAACAGAGACATATGCACCGTATAAACGCCCGACATCACGAGCGCGAGAATGAACGCCGAACGGTAGGCTTTGGGACGATTCACCAACCAGATACACAGCGGCAGAATCGCAATGCCGATGGCCACCTGCGCGATATCGGCGACAAAGGAGCCGGTGTAGAGCCCCAGCACTACGTCGGAATTCTGTTCGAACAAACGCGGCCCCGGCAGCAGACCGTGAATGAGCAAACCGCCGAGCAATACGGCCGCGGAATTGGATGCCGGTATGCCAAAGCTCAAAAGCGGAATGAGTGCGGCGCTCGCCACGGTGTTGTTGGCGGCCTCCGGTCCGGCGACGCCTTCTTCCGCGCCATGGCCGAATTCTTCCGGGTGCTTGGACCAGCGTTTCGCCTGATCATAAGCAATGAAGGACGCAATCGTCCCTCCGGCGCCGGGCATCAATCCCTCGAACGTTCCGACAGTGCAGCCGATGGCTTGCGACCGCGCGATCTTTTTCATCATCGAAAAACGCGGCAGGCGTACGCGAATGGAGGCGTTGGGCTTCATGATGTTTAGCGTCACGCCCGCGCGCGTCATCAATTCGGTGACGGCATAAAGCCCCACCATCACGAAGAGCGGTTGAATGCCATCCAGAAGATCGGGCGAACCGAAGGTGAAGCGGCTAACGCCCGAAACCGGATCGGTGCCAATGGTCGCGACCATGAGGCCGAGAATGGCGGCGGCCAATCCTTTCAACAGAGATTTGCTCGACAACGAAGCGATGACGGAAAGCCCCAGAATCCCCAAACCAAAATAGGTCGTGGGCTTGAACAGCAGCGCCAGCCGCGAGAGCGGCTCCGTCAGAAGAACGAGCATAGTCAGGCCGAAGAGGCCGCCCACCACGCCGGACCACAGCGAAATACCCAGCGCTTCGCCGGCGCGTCCCTGCCGGTTCATTTCGAAGCCATCGAGCATGGTGGCGGCCGATGCGTTCGTGCCCGGCGTGCGGATAAGGATCGCCGGGATCGAACCGCCATATTCGGCGCCGATATAGCACGTGGCCAGCATGACGATCGCCGGCATAGGCGCCATCGTGTAGGTAAAGGGCAAAAGCAGCGCCATGGTGATGGAGGCCGACAGACCCGGCGTTGCGCCGCCCAGCATGCCCCAGATCAAACCGCCAATCGCCGCGGGCACGACAGACGTCGTGACAAGCATTTCAAGCGCGCGTGCAAACTCTTCCATCCCCGCCTCCCTTAAAACAGAAGGCCTTGGGGTACCCGCACGCCGAGCACCACATCGAACAAAAGAAAGAAGAACGTGGCACCGCCCACCGCCACCGCAGCAACGCGCCAGGACGGTTTCATGCCCTCATATAGCGGCACCGCCAGAAGCAGAAGCAGCAGCGCCAGCCAATAGCCGACGAAGGTCGCGACAGGAATATAGAGGATGCCAATCAACAACATGCCAAGCGCACGCAGCCAGGGTGCTTCGGCGTCCTTTGCCTTGACATCCTGTACGGGAACAACGACAGCGGCGCGCACGCCGATGGCAATGGCGACCATCGCCAAGAGCGCCGCCAGCACCACGGGCAGACCGCGTGGACCTACCCCGTCTTCGAGCGTACTCGCCGGTATTGTTGTGGACACCGCATAATAGGCCGCAGCGATGCAGAGCAGAATCGCGCTGCTTAGAAAATCTTTGCGCATCAACGAATGACACCGCTGGCTTTCAGATAGGCGCCGGTGTCGGCGGCAAATTTCGTGATGAATGGCCCATATTGGTCATGCGCGATCCAATTGGGGATCAGGTCCTCGCCAAGATAGG
>DATARE010000611.1:0-9029 GCA_036264295.1 Micropepsaceae bacterium
ACCAGATCAACCGCATCCAAGAGCAAAGGCCGGCGATCATTCCCCGTCCGCTGCGCCTGCCACCCGCCATCGGCAGCCCCGATCTGCCTATACCGCGCGCCCGTCCCACCATGGAATTCTTCAATGGGCTGGGGGGATTCACCAGCGATGGCCGCGAATACGTCACCATTCTGGAGCGCGGACAATCCACACCGGCGCCTTGGATCAACATCATTTCAAACGAGACGTTCGGTTTCCAGGTTTCCACCAGCGGCGGTGGTTTCACTTGGGCGATGAACAGCCAACAGCATCGTTTGACGCCATGGTCCAACGATCCGGTGCGCGACCCGCCGGGCGAGGTGATCTTTCTGCGCGACGAGGATAGCGGCGAATTGTGGTCGGCCACCGCACTTCCGATCCGCGAGGAGCGCGCCTCCTACGTCGCACGGCATGGTCAGGGCTATAGCCGCTTCGAGGTCGATGCCCACGGACTCGCGGTGGAGTTGCTGCAATATGTGCCGCTCAAGGATCCGGTGAAAATATCACGCTTGAAGATCACCAACCATTCGGCGCGGCAGCGCAACATTTCCGTCACCGCCTATGTCGAATGGGTGCTCGGTCCGCAGCGTGCCGCGACGGCGCCTTTCATCGTCACCGAAATCGACAGCGAGACCGGCGCCATGTTCGCCCGCAATCCCATGGATATCGAGCATGGAACGCGCGTGGCGTTTGCCGATCTGGACGGACGTCAGAACAGCTGGACGGGCGACCGCGCCGAGTTTCTGGGACGCAACCGCACGCTTCAACGGCCGCTTGCGCTGTTGCGCGGAACCCCTCTGTCGAGCAAAACGGGGGCCGGTTTGGATCCTTGCAGCGCCCTTCAAACGACGTTGCGCCTGAAACCGAATTCCACCATCGAAATCCTGTTCCAGTTGGGGGAGGCGGCAAACGCAGCGGAAGCGCAAGCCCTTATCACCAAATACCGCACCACCGACCTGAACGCGGTTCTGAACGACGTGACGGAGTTCTGGGACAAGACGCTTTCCACCATTCAGGTGAAGACGCCAGACCGCGCGCTCGACATTATTTTCAATCGCTGGGCCTTGTATCAGACCCTTGCCTGCCGCGTCTGGGCGCGCTCGGCATTCTATCAATCCAGCGGCGCCTATGGTTATCGCGACCAATTGCAGGATTCCACCGCGCTGGCGATGGTCACGCCCCATGTTTCGCGCGGTCACCTGTTGCGGGCGGCCGGACGGCAATTCATCGAAGGCGACGTGCAGCATTGGTGGCTGCCGGAAACGGGGCGGGGGGTACGCACGCGCGTTTCCGACGATTGTGTGTGGCTTGCTTATGCCACCGCGCATTATATCCAGATCACCGGCGACACGGGCGTGCTTGACGAGGAGGTACCGTTCATTGAAGGGCCCCCTTTGCGCGAGGGCGAGCACGATTCCTTCTTCCAGCCGAGCGTTTCGCAAAAGCGTGCGAGCCTGTTCGAACATTGCGCGCTTGCGCTGGATGTCGGCCTCACCCGCGGTGAACATGGACTTCCTTTAATGGGCACCGGCGATTGGAACGACGGCATGAATCGCGTCGGCGAAGGCGGCAAGGGCGAGAGCGTGTGGCTGGGATGGATTCTCTATCGCACGCTGACGGAATTTTCGCAGTTCGCCCAACCGCGCGATCCGGCGCGCGTGACCCGCTGGCGGGATTATTGCGAGAAGCTGAAATCTGCGCTGGAGGAAGCCTGGGATGGCGCCTGGTATCGCCGCGCCTATTTCGACGATGGGACCCCGCTTGGCTCGGTCATGAATGCGGAATGCCGCATCGATTCGATCGCGCAATCATGGAGCGTCATTTCGGGCGCGGGCGAACCGGCGCGCGCCAGCCGGGCCATGGCGGCGGTGGAAAAATATCTGGTGCGGCGCGACGAAGGGCTGGTGTTGCTCTTCACGCCGCCTTTCGATCAAGCCATGCCCGACCCGGGATATATCAAAGGGTATCCGCCGGGCATTCGCGAGAATGGCGGCCAATACACGCATGCCGCTTTGTGGTCGGCGCTGGCTTTTTCGATGCTGGGCGACGGCGACAAGACGCATGAGCTGCTGAACCTGCTCAATCCCATTCAGCATGCGGGCAGCAGTGCGGCTATCCACCGTTATAAGGTCGAACCCTATGTGATCTGCGCCGACGTCTATGGCGCGCCACCCCATGTCGGACGCGGCGGCTGGACCTGGTACACCGGCTCCTCGGGCTGGATGTATCGCGTGATGCTCGAAGGTCTGATGGGTGTGAAGAAAGAGGGCGAATCGCTCGTCATCGATCCCTGCATTCCCCGTGGCTGGCCCGGTTTCGACCTGCGCTACCGCTACGGCCGGACGACCTATGAAATCTCGGTCCAGAATCGCAACGGTGCAGGGCGCGGCGTTACCCGCATCACGGTCGATGGCGTGGGCGTCGATGCGGCGGCAATGCGGATCGCACTGCACGATGATGGCGCCCAACACCGCGTCAGCGTGGTGCTGGGCTGATCAATCCGCGAACGGATCGGCGGGCGGCGCGGAATCGAAATCCACCACCACCGTTTTCACTTCGGTGAAATGGTGCAGCGCCTCCATGCCGTTCTCGCGTCCCAAACCACTCAGCTTGTAGCCGCCATAGGGCAGCATCGGATGGGTGGTGCGGAAGGTGTTGACCGTGACGAGTCCCGCTTCGATCTGGCCCGCCACGCGATGGGCGCGTCCGACGTCGGACGTCCACAATCCGGCGACCAGCCCATATTCCACATCATTGGCGAGCCGCACGACCTCTTCTTCGGTATCGAAAGGCATGACCGCAATGACAGGGCCGAAGATTTCCTCCTGCGCGAGGCGCGAACGATTGTCCACGTCTGCAAAGACCGTCGGCTCGATGAAATAGCCGCGTTCAAAACCTTTGGGGCGTGCGCCGCCGGTGACGAGGCGTGCGCCTTCCTGCTTGCCGATATCGATATAACTCTGCGTCTTGGCAAGCTGGTCGGCAGAAGTTTGCGGTCCGATATGGGTGGCTTTGTCGAGCGGCATCCCGATACGGATGCGCTGGGCGCGCTCGGCGAGTTTCGCCAAGAAGCTTTCGTACAGCGGGCGCTGCACGAACACGCGCGAGCCCAGCGAACAGGATTGTCCCGTCGAGCGGAATGCCGATTGCGTCGCCACCACGAGCGCGCGTTCGACATCAGCATCGGCGAAGACGATATGGGGCGACTTGCCGCCGCATTCGAAGGTGCAGCGCTTCAGAGTGTCGGCCGCCAAACCCATGATCCGGCGCGCCGTGGCGTGGCTGCCGGTTAACGAGATCTTGTTGACGCCGCGATGGGCGACGAGGGCGGCACCCGCGGTGGCACCGAAGCCCGGCACCACGTTGAAGACGCCGGCAGGGAAGCCCGCTTCCTCCACGAGCTTGGCGATTTCCAGCGCCGTCACCGGCGTCTGCTCCGCGGGCTTGACGACCAGAGCGTTGCCCGCCGCCAAAGCGGGGCCGATTTTCCACGAATAGAGAAGAATGGGCGAATTCCACGGCAGGATGGCGCCGACCACGCCCACCGGCTCGCGCCGCGTATAGGCCAGCGCGCCCGGCTTGAACGGAATCTGCTCCCCCTGGATCTTGTCGGCGGCGCCGGCAAAGAACACAAGCCAGTCGACGGCGCGCTGCACCTCCCCAACCGTGTCGCGCAGAGGTTTGCCATTGTCGCGGCTTTCCAGCTCGGCCAGACGTGCAGCATCACGCCGAACGAGTTCGGCAAGCTTGAACAGCAACGCCCCGCGCTGGCTGGCACTGATCTTGGTCTGCCACGGACCAGCCATGGCGTGCTTGGCCGCGGCCACCGCGCGGTTCACATCGGCATCGTCGGCTTCGGCGACTTCGGCCCAGACATCTTCGGTCGAAGGGTCGATGGAAGAAATAACGCGCCCGGAATGTGGCGTGACCCACTCGCCTCCGATATAAAGCCGGTCATAATTGCGCATCGCCATCGCTTGCTCCTCCCGGCATACAAGCCTTATTTCAAAAATCGCTGAGAATTTCGGGGGTCAAGTCAATTTCCAGATACTCGACCCGTCGGCCGATGTAAGAAAAAATGGCCAGTCTCAATAGTGTGAACGACGCAGTACTTAAAGGCATCGACGCAGTGATCTCAACGATACCACGGCCACCGCATGACATATGGGCTCCTGAAGATCCACAGCTAAGTGATGAGGATCGTACTGTCATCAACGATTATGCCGGTTCGCAGTTCAAGCGGATAAGCCGTGAACTGCCGACCAGTCTCTATCATTACACAGATGGTAGTGGGCTCATCGGAATTCTGCGCGAACAACGGATGCATGCCACCCACGTTGCTTATCTAAATGATGTTTCCGAAATACGGCATTCCATAGAAAAGCTACAGTCTGAATTGCGCCAGCTTTACGAACGCGCGAGCGACCCTGATGAAAAAGAGTTTTTTCATTTAGGTGTCCGGTTGCTTGATCTTCCGCTAAATGATCACGCCGAACTTGCACAAATTTGGGTCGTCTGCTTTTCCAGCGAACAGAACCAACTTTCTCAATGGAGAGCTTATGGCGGATATTGCATCGAGTTTAACGCAAGAGAATTGCTACAAGCGGCCAGGCAACAGGGTTATGCCCTTGCATCATGTATTTACGACAGTGATGACCAAACCCAGCTAATCAGATCAGCAGCAGGCAAAATGGCCGAGATATATAGCCGTAGGAAATCGGGGTTTGAACCTACCAAGCGGCATATCTATGGCCACAAACTGTTCCAAGAGATGATGCATCATTTATCCTGGCTGGCCCCATTGTTAAAGCACCCGACCTTTCGCGAAGAGAATGAATGGCGTATCTACAAAAGACGTCCCGATGGAGATTCATCAGGTATCGAATTTACTTCGCGTCATTCGATGATTACTGGACATATCGCCGTCGATCTGCGCCGCCAAATCGGTACAGGCCTTTTATTGCCTGTTACGAAAATTCTGGTTGGTCCTGGACGCAATGTCTCGCTCTCATGCGTTGCGATTAGCGCGATGCTTAACCAGATCGGTTACACGAACATCGAGGTGATAGATTGCAAAGTCCCTTTCCGTGCAGACTAGAGAACAAGATGTTTGGCAATTGTGATTTAACGCCGTTGTCTCCAAACTCTCCAAGCAATATATGACCGGCCTCAGATGATAGATACGGAATGGCATGAGGCGGTCATCCGCGCGCTCAAGGACAACAATGTCCGCATTGTTGTTTATGTGCCGGACAATGTGCTGCGCCCGCTGATCGAGGCCGTGCATGCCGACAAGTATTTCACCGCTTTCACGGTGGCGCGTGAGGAGGAAGCCATTGGCATCGTCAGCGGCGCCGCCATGGCGGGCGGCCGCGGCATCGTGCTGATGCAGACGAGCGGCTTCGCAACCTTGGCCAATGTCCTGGCCTCGCTGTGTGTCGCGGCGCAAATTCCGGCGCTGATGATGGTGTCCGAACGCGGCACGCTGGGCGATTTCCAGATCGGGCAGGCCATTGTCTGCCGCACGATGCGGCCGATTCTGGAAACGCTCGGCATCGAACACCACGCCATGACGCGGCTCGACGAGGCGTATTTCATTGTGGATCGCACCATCAGACAGGCATTCCTCACCCAGGCGCCGGCCGCCTTGATCCTGTCGCCGCTGCTAACGGCAAAACGGTGAGCGCCATGGCCGCAAATGACAGACGCAACACCAAAGTGATGAATCGCTTCGATCTCACCACGCGGCTGGTTGCCAAACTCAAAAACGGCGAAGCCGTGATCGGCGGCATCGGCAATTCCAATTTCGATCTCTGGGGCGCGGCGCCCCGTCCGCAGAATTTCTACATGCTCGGCAGCATGGGATTGGCCGCCCCCATCGCCTTGGGCGTGGCGCTGGCACAGCCCGAGCGGCGGGTCTTTGCGCTGGAAGGCGACGGCTCCCTGCTTATGCAACTGGGATCGCTCGCCACCATCGCCAATCTCGCCCCACGCAATCTTGCCATTATCGTCTGGGACAACGCCATGTATCAGATCACCGGCGGGCAACCGACGGCGACGGCGGGCAAGTGCGATCTCGTGGAGATGGCCCGCGCCGCCGGCATCGCGCAGAGCGCCTGGGCCGCTGACGAGCCGGATTTCGAACGGCTGATCGACCAGAGCCTGAAAGGTGAAGGCCCCTGGTTTATCGGCGCGCGTATCGATGGGCGATCGCCGGACCGGCAAACGCCTCGCGAGCCTGTGATCATCAAGAACAATTTCATGCACGGCCTTGGGGTTCAGCCCCCTTCCAAAGGTTAAATCCTCACCCTCAGCTTGCCGAAGGGCGGCTGCGGCAATCGAACGCTGCCTCTGCGGCAAAACGCTAAGGGTTTGGCCATTGTTTCGCTGATAAAACGCTCCACATCGCATGTGGCAGATTTCATAGGAAACGGCATGGCGAAGGACACAAGCAAACAGATTTGGTCGGCGATGGGCCGGGGCGCCCTGGCGTGCTGTCCCAATTGCGGCCGGGCACCGCTGTTTCGCAGCTATCTCAAACAGGTCGATGTCTGTGCCGCCTGCAACGAGCCTCTGAAGCATATCCGCGCCGATGACGGTCCGGCCTGGCTGACCATTTTGATCGTCGGCCACATCGTGGTGGGCTTGGCGCTCACCGTGGAGATCTATGCGCCTTTGCCGGTTGGGGCGAGCATCGCCCTGTTCTGCGGTCTATCGCTGGCCATGATCCTGTGGCTCCTGCCGCGCGCCAAGGGTGTGTTCATCGGCGCCATCTGGGCGATGAAGGCACCTGGCTCCGAACAGGTCTGATCCACCGTTCCACTTTGCCCTTGCGGCGCGCTGCCCTAATATAGCGGCGCAAATTCATCCGGTGTTGACGATGCGCAGATTCGTTTGGTTGACGATAGCTTTGATATTCGCGTTTGGCCTCCTGGCACAGGGCGTTCTGCCTGCGTCCGCCAATCCGGATTTCGATCTCGGGCCGCCGGTCAACACCAAGGTTCCCGATATCGGCACGCCGCCGGATCAGACGGGCACGCCTCGCTCCTTGAACTCGCTCATGGGCGAAAAAGGATTGGTGCTGTTCTTTTTCCGCTCCGCCGATTGGTGCCCGTTCTGTCAGGCGCAGATGATGGATTTGAATACGGGGGTCGCGGCCATGGAAAAGCGTGGCTACCATCTCGCCGGCATATCCTATGACAGCCCCGACATTCTCAAGACCTTCATCGAGCGGCGCAAACTCACCTATACGCTGCTCTCCGATCCCAAATCGGAAGTGATCGACCGTTACAAATTGCGCGATCCGCAATATCCGCCCGGCAATCGTGCCTATGGCGTGCCGCGGCCGATCATCTTCATTCTCGACCGCAATGGTGTCATCAAGGCAAAGCTGTACGAGGACACCTATACCAAACGGCCACCGGCCACTCTGGTGGTGGAAACCTTGGACAAGGTCGCGGCCGCGAAATAGCCGTCACCTCCCGCGTGCGGCGCAGGGCGACCTAGGGCTGGAGAATTCCCGGCACGGGATGATCCACATCAAAAACTTTGTCCCGGGAATACGGCATGAAGCGCGGGAATGGTTGGAGTTATTGATGATGGCAAATAAAGGGGACGATAGGGTGTCACCGGTTGAGTTCGGTAGGATGGCGGAGGATTTGGAGAAAATGTCCGAACATGTTCGCAAGCACCCGGAGTTGAATCACAATCTCGCGGAAAAACTGCTGCGTCTCGCGACGGAAATCCGCGAGGACGAGATCAGTCTGCACAAGGCGACGCTCGAGCAAACTCGAAACTAGCCAGATCCCTTCTGGACTCTTTGCCAAACGCTTCCTCACCCATCATGCTGCGAATGGGGCGAGGAGAAGTCCATGGCGGATATGAAGACCTATGCCGGCGGGTGTCATTGCGGCCACGTGCGGTTCCAAACCCAAGCCGATCTCGGCCAGGTGATGGCGTGCAATTGTTCCATCTGCACCCAGCGTGGTCTGTTGCTTACTTTCGTTCCGGCGGCACAGTTCACGCTTGAATCCGGGGGCGCGGATCTGACGGAATACCGCTTCAACAAGCATGTCGTCCGGCATCTCTTCTGTCCGAATTGCGGGGTGGAGGCATTTGCCCGGGGCACCGGGCCCGACGGGGCAGAGATGGTCGCGCTGAACGTGCGTTCGCTCGACGGCATCGATATTTCCACACTTAATCCGCAGCCTTTCGATGGCCGGAGCCTGTAACGGGAGCGTCATGAACGAATTGCGAACGGGCAGGTTGTAACCGCCAGCGCAAAAAGGCAAAATGCCGGCCGATGCGGGGACAGCATCTTTCGGAGGATTCGGACAATGAAGCTTTACGTCGGACTCGCGGCAGCCGCTGCGGCGGCCGCAATGATGGGCGCGGCATACGCGGCCGATAGCGACCAATTCGTCATTCGCGGTGATGCCGCCAAGCAACTTCTCGAACAGAACTCGATCAACATCGCCACGGCGGAAAAGATCGCCAAGGTCTGCGTCGATGAGGCCACCAAGCAGGGCGTTCGCGTCAGCATCGCCATTTACGACCAATATGGCGAGCCGGTCTATTATTACCGAATGGACGGCCAGCCGCGGATCGCCATCGAGACCGCCATGATGAAGGCCAGGACCACACTCAACACGCGCCAATCCAGCAAGGCGGCGATGAATGCCGTAGCCCGTGGCGGCTCGGAAGCCCGTCAGATCCAGTTCGGCAATTTCGCCAATTCCGGCGGCCTGCCGATCACCATCAATGGCAATCAGTTCATCGGCGCCATCGGGGTCGGCGGTTCGGCCCCGAAGCCAGGTGTGTGGACGGATGAAATCTGCGCCTATCGCGCGCTCACCGCTGTCATGGGCAAGCAGCCCGATCTGCTGCCCGACCTGCCGCCCCCAGGGGCTGCCGGTGCCGGCGGCGGCGCCCGCGGCAATGGCGCCCCGAACAGATAGGCGAATAGCGAGTAGCGAATAGGCTATTTGCCATTCGCCATTCGCAATTGGCCA
>DATARE010000613.1:0-15590 GCA_036264295.1 Micropepsaceae bacterium
ATCGGCGTCGAGAAGCTGACCAAATTCGGCGGCGGCACGCTGCCGTTGGACGAAGACGATTGGGAAGTGCGGCTGGGCCTTTCCATGCCCGCGCTCTATGCCATGCGCGCCCAGCGCTACATGCATGATTATGGCGTGCGCGCCGAACAGATTGCCGGCGTGTCAGTGAAGAACCGTGGCAATGGCGCGCGCAATCCCGATGCGCAGATGCAGAAGGAAGTCACGGTCGAAGAGGTCCTGGCCTCGCGCATGATCGCCGATCCCTTCACGCTGCTGCAATGCTGCCCCACCGGCGATGGCGCGGCGGCGATCATTCTGGCGTCGGACAAAGTCGCGCGGCAATTCCGCGGCGATCCGATTGGCGTGCGCGCCTCGCATCTGACCAGCGGCAAGTTCATCTCCGGTTTTCGCGACATGACCAGCCCCGAAATCACCGTGCGCGGTGCCAAGGAAACCTTCGAGGAAGCGGGGCTCGGCCCTGAAGACATCGACGTGGCCGAAGTCCACGACGCGTTCTCGATTGCGGAACTGCTCTATTACGAGGCCTTCGGCTTCTGCCCGCGCGGCGAAGGGGTGGGCCTGCTCGAAAGCGGCGCCACCAGAATCGGCGGGCGCATTCCCGTCAACCCGTCGGGCGGATTGCTGGCGAAGGGCCATCCCGTGGGCGCCACCGGCGCGGCGCAGGTGGTGGAAATCGTGCGGCAGCTGCGCGGCGAGGCCGGCCCGCGTCAGGTGGAAGGCGCGCAAATCGGGCTCAGCCACGCCACCGGCGGCGGCATTTCGGGCTTCGACCACGGCGCCTGTTCCATCCATATTTTCCAGCGGTAATAGCGATGGCCGGTGCGGACGCCAACAACCGGCCGCTCTCGGGCGTGCGCGTTCTCGATCTGACGCAATTCCTGTCCGGGCCTTTCGCGACGCAAATCTTCGCCGACCTCGGCGCGGAAATCCTGAAACTCGAACCGCCGCAGGGCGATCCGATCCGCGCCGTGCCGCCGCATTTCGTCGGTGACGACAGCGTCTATTACCTCTGCATCAACCGCAACAAACGCTGCGTCGCGGTGGACATGAAGATGGAGGCGGGCCGCGAACTGGTGAAGAAGCTCGCACTCTCCTCCGACATCGTGATGGAGAATTTCCGCCCCGGCGTATTGGATCGCCTGGGCCTTTCCGCCGAGGCTTTGCGCAAGGAAAAACCGTCGCTGATCTGGTGCTCGATTTCCGGCTTTGGCCAGGACGGGCCATACCGCAACAAACCCGCCTACGACATGATCGTGCAGGCGCTGTCCGGCGGCATGAGCCTGACCGGAGAGGCCGGCGGCGCACCGGTGCGCGCAGGCATCCCCATCGGCGATCTCGCGGCCGGACTTTATGCCGGCATCGCGGTCCTGGCTGCGTTGAACCGGCGTCATCAGACGGGGCTCGGCGACACCATCGATATTTCCATGCTGGATTGCCAGGCGGCGATGCTGTGCTACCAGGCCGCCTATTACATGCATTCCGGCAATGTTCCGGGCCGCCAGGGGCGCGGGCATGAATCCATCCCGACCTATCGCAGCTTCGAAGCCAAAGACGGCATCCATATCGTCATCACCGCCAACACCGAACGCATGTGGCAGGGGCTTGCGCGTGCGCTCGGCCATGAGGAGTGGCTGAGCGATGCGCGCTTTGCCAGCAACAAGGAGCGGCTCGCCAACGGCACGTTCTATGGCCCTTGCTGGAGGAAGCATTCCGTACACGGAATGCCGATGAATGGATTCCCATTCTGGAGCGGGAGGAGATTCCCGTCGGCGTGGTGAACACGCTCGACCGTGTAATGGCTGACCCGCAGATCCGCCACCGCAACATGGTGCTCGATCTGGAATCGGCGGATGGACGCACCGCGTCCGTGACCGGCAATCCGATGAAATTCAAGGATACGCCACCGGAGGAACGGAATTATCCGGGCGTGCTCGGCGCCGACACGGCGGCCGTGCTCAAGGATGTCCTCGATCTGCCGCCGGACGAAATCGCCGAACTTGTCCGCAGCCGGACCGTGATCGCCAAAGGCGCATGAGCGATGCAAATTTCGTCGAAAATGACGTTCTTCTATAAGCGCATCTTTCCGGTGCTCTGGTTCGGGGTTGTGGCACTCTTTGTCGTGATGGCCATTCCCGCCAACGTCGCGTTTTCCTCGGCGCCGGGCGCGATTCCCATCCTTCCCTTTCTCCTTGTGCCCGGCTTCATGGTCGTCTTCGGCTATTTCCTTTTTCGGTCTCTGATCTTCGATCTCGCCGATGACGTAATAGACGAAGGCTCGGCCTTGGCGGTGCGCAAGGCGAATGTCATCGAGCGGATCGCTCTTGGGGACATCATCAACGTCAATTCGACGATTCTGATGAACCCGCCTCGGATAACATTGACATTAAGGCGGCCCTGCGGTTTCGGCGACACGGTGTCGTTCATGCCGCCCGTGCGGTTTGTGTTTTTGCCGCCATTCGCGATTCATCCGATTGCCGCAGACTTGATCCGCAGAATAGACGCGCAGCGGCACCGCTAACGCCACCTCTTTCCTCCCCCGTTTACGGGGGAGGTGGCCGAAGGCCGGAGGGGGGCTATAATTATTTGCCCGCTTCCTTGAAGACCTCGCTCGCGATGCGGAAGGAATCCATCCCCGCCGGAACGCCGGCATAGATCGCGACCTGCAGCAGCACCTCCTTGATCTCGTCCTTGGTCACGCCATTGGTCAGCGCGCCTTTGACATGGGCCTTCAGCTCGTGCGGACGGTTCAGCGCAGCAATCATCGCCAGATTCAGCATCGAACGCGTTTTGCGGTCGAGACCGGGGCGCGCCCAGATATCGCCCCAGCAATAGCGCGTGACGAGATCCTGCATCGCCATCATGAAATCGTCGGCGCCCGCCATGGCGCGGTCGACATGTGCCGCGCCCAAAACCTCGCGCCGGATTTTCATCCCGCCGTCGAAGCGTTCCTTATCGTCCATTCAATCCTCCGTTCGGAATAGAACCAAGCGCGCCATGGTCGGCCGAAGTGCCGGCCACCCATGAGCACCGTAAGCGAAAGATGATCGTGGGTCGCCGGGACATCCTTCGACAGGCTCAGGATGAGGCCCGGCGATGACGGATTTCAATTACTCAAACTTCGGTGGTCTTGTCGCGGCCTTTGCGCATGCCGCTGGGTTCGGGAACCGCCGGTTCCTTCCAGCGGTGGATATTCCCCGTGTCGATGCCGAACAGATCGAGCATGCGCCCGATGGAATGATCGATCATCTCGTCCAGCGTCTTGGGCCGCGTATAGAACGCCGGCACGATGGGCGCGACGATGGCGCCGATCTCCGAAATTTGCAGCATGGTGCGCATGTGTCCGACATGCAGCGGCGTCTCGCGCAGGCCCAGCACAAGACGGCGGCGCTCCTTCAACACAACGTCGGCCGCGCGGCTCAACAGATTGCTGGTGATGCCGTGGGCGATCTCGCTCATGGTGTGCACCGAGCAGGGCAGGATCAACATGCCCATGGTCTGGAACGAGCCCGATGAAATCGACGCGCCGACATCCCCGATGGGGTGATAAACGGTCGCCATTTCGCGCACCGCCTTGGGCTTTACATCGGTCTCGTAAGACATCGTCAATTCCGCGGCCGGGCTCATCACCAGATGCGTCTCGATACCGAAGCTGCGCAAAATCTCCAGCGCGCGGATGCCATAGATCACGCCCGATGCGCCGGCGATGCCGACAATCAGCCGAAGCGGCGGGCTTGCTTTGGTCATTCTATTATCCTCTTCCGTCCGGCGTTTCTCGCCCGTTCATACGCCCCCTCCGGTTCAGCCGGAAGTCCGGCCTCACCACCTCCCCCGCAAGCGGGGGAGGAAAATAAAATGCGCTGCCATGTCTTTCCTCCCCCGTTTACGGGGGAGGTGTCGCGAAGCGACAGAGGGGGCGTCAATCTTCGCGCGGCGAGGAAAGCACCGCCGCCAGCAGATTCGACGCCAGCCGCGCCGCCGCATGGGGATCGGTGTAAAGCGCCGCCCCGATATATTCCTTCACCCCGCACAAAGCCGCGCGATTGCGGTCCAGAAGATGCGCCAGCATCGCCTCCACCGCCGCATCCAAGCCGCCCTTCGGAACCACCTCGCTGAGAATGCCCAACGCCAGCGCCTCCGCCGCCCCGATGCTGCGGCGCGTATAGACCATATGCAGCATGCGCTTGGGCGGCACCTTGTGCAGCATCGCCGACATCGCGAGCGTCGGCGGCAGATGGTGATCCATCTCGGGGAGCGAGAACATCGCATCGTCCGTTGCGATGGCAAGATCGCATTGCGCCACGAAGGCGCAGCCGAAACCCTTGGCCTCGCCCTGCACCACTGCGATCACCGGCACCGGCGTGGCGCGGATATCGGCATAGACGTCCAAAATGGGGCCGGTGATTTTCTCCCTTATCCCCAATGCCGTGGTGGGTGCGGTGCCGGGCGCATCGGGAAGCCGCCCCTGGCAGAAATTCGCGCCGTCGCCACGCACCAGCACAAGCTTGATGTCCTTGCGGCTGCCGGTCTCGCGAATGGCCTGGCCCAGATGCGGGATTTCCGCCGCGCTCAGCTTGTTGCCCGAGGCCCCCCGTGTCAGCCGCACCGTCGCGACGCGCCGGGTCTTATCCTCCTCGATGCGAAATGCGTCGGTTTCCATGCTTTTCCCCTTACAAACCCGCCATTTGCCAAGGTGCCAGTATCACGAGATCGCGGCTCCGCCTATCCGGCCCGGCGGCGATGCAACAGCGGGGCGTTATCTCGGCAATGCCAGCCATATTGCGGCGAATTTTCTTGCCCGGCGCGCTCTGGCCGGTAATTTAGGCGCCGGTGATCTGGCGCCGTCCGGGCGAAAGGGTTGGGGATGAACATTTCTCGGGGGCTGGGTTGGGGAACCGCGCTTCTGTTGGCGTTGGGCCTCGGCGTCGCCCAGGCGCAACCGGCGCCGCCGCGGCCCCAGCAGGCACCCGCACCGCGCGCCTTGATCACCCAGCCCGCCGGCCAACCGCGGGTAGACCTGAACCTCGTGCTCGCCGTGGATGCCTCGGGCAGCGTGGACGATGACCGCTTCGAATTGCAGAAGCAGGGTTATGCCAAGGCCTTCCTCAATCCCAAGGTGCTCAATGCCATCCGCAACGGCAATGAATCGGCGATTGCAATCTCCATGGTGCAATGGACGGGCCCGACATTGCACGTGATCATGGTGCCGTGGATGGTGGTGCGCGATCAGCGCTCGGCGCAATTGGCCGCCGCTGCGATTGCCGCCGCGCCGCGCCAGATCTTCGGCGGCGGCACGTCGTTGTCGGGGGCGATCGATTTTTCCGTCACCATGCTGACGGCCAGCCCCTATCGCGCCGAACGCCGCGTGATCGACATCTCCGGCGACGGCTCGAACAATCTCGGCCGCCCGGCCGAGCAGGCGCGCGACGAAGCGGTGAAGATGGGCGTCCGCATCAACGGTCTGCCCATTCTCGCGGTGGAGCCGGATCTGGATCAATATTTCCGCGCCAGCGTGATCGGCGGGCCTGGCGCCTTCATCATTCCGGTGAAGGATTACAACGCCTTCGGCGAAGCCATCATGCGCAAGCTGGTCCAGGAGATTTCGCAGGACCAGCGCCCGCGGATCAAATTCGCCGCAAAATAATTCCCGCCCTCGCGCGCCAAAGCATCGACATCGGCGAAGGTTTTCCGCGTGCAATCGAGACGCTTCAGGGTGCATGATTGAGCGTCGGATCGTTTTCTGCTCGAAGCCAATGGAATTGCGGCGATGAAGCGTCAGAACGGTGTGGAGCGCATCACCGCCAAGATCAAAAGCAATCCCATTGTGGCTCTCGCGCTTGTTCTGGCCACGTTTGTCGTTGGCCTTTCGACCTTCACCAACGCCGCAAAGAACCTATTGAGCATCGTCGCCGAAGAATCGCCGGCGCAGGCGCGTTCCGAATTGGGCCGCTTATCGTTGGACTTCACGCCCGGCGATTTCGTGAATAGCGCCAAAGCCGGCGATCTCAACGCCGTGAAGCTGTTCTTGAAAGCGGGCATGGATCCGAATGCGACAACGCCCGGCGACGCGTTCGGGACGGATGGCGAAGGATGGACAGCGATCATGGCTGCGGCTTTGCCGGGACACACCAAAATCGTTGCCGCGCTGTTGGATGCCGGGGCCGACGCCAAGAAGAGCGACTACAACTTCACCGCCCTGTCTTTGGCCGCGGCAGGCGGGCATGCCGACATCGTGGGCATGCTGCTCGACAAGGGCTTCAGCGTCGAAGCGATCAACCGGGCTTTTGTCGATGCGGTTGCCAAACGTCAAATGGAGGCGGCGCGCCTTTTGGCCGGCAGAGGCGTCGACCTCAACACCGCCGGACCGAGCGCGCTCGTCAATCTGCTCAACGACGAATCGGTCAATGGCGAAGATTCGAATGGCAAGGACATCGCCGATACGGTTCGGATTGTGCTCGATCTCGGTGTGGACCCCAATGGCAGAGACGCCAATGGCTGGACCCCATTGCTCGCCGCGGCCTATGGCAAATATCCCACCGCCTTGCGGTTCCTGTTGGAGCGCGGAGCCGACATCAATATTCAATGCGAATGCAAGGGCAGCGGCTATGGCGGCGCCACCGCGTTGATATTGGCATCACGAAACGGCGGCGTTCAGAGCGTAAAGGCGCTGCTCGAGAAAGGCGCCGACGTCAATCGGAAGGACGAGAAGGGTGAAACCGCTTTGAAAGTCGCGACGACAGACTCACGCGATACGTCGATCATTCAAATGCTGAAGATCGCCAAAGCCGAAATGTAGCCGCACCGGTGCCGCGATAGCGTCCGTCTCCGGCCGGCTGTTCGCCCTACTTCTTCACGTCGCGCACCGGGGTTTCCGGCTTCATTCCGCCCTTGCGGCCCGCGAAAGTTTCGCGGCCCGTCTCTTCCCATTTGCCCTCGACCGCGCGCTGGGCCCATTTGTCCCAATTGTCGGTCCAATCGCCGAGCGAATAGCCATACCAGGGCGGCTGCGGATTCAATTCCGGCAGGCCCAGCTCGTACCAGATCGCTTTGGCGCGCTCCATGAATTCACGCGCAGGCAACGCAAAGGGCGGCATCACATGCTTGGGTGTTGCGTCGATCAGAAGCGCGGAATCGCTGACCCGCGCGCCCGATTTCGGGCCGTGCCCCGCATCCTTGTACGGCGCGAGATGCAGATCCTCACCCAGATTGGTGCGATAGGCGAGCGACCAAAAGACCGCGTCGGTGTTGGTGGGATCGATGTCTTCGCCCACCGCAATGACGATCTTGCCGCATTGCGCCTGCAGCGTGGCGGCCCCATTCAGCCCGCGCCAGATTTCAGTCTTCGGCGTGCCATGCGCAAACGTCAAAAAGATCACCGGCCGCACATTGGTCAGTGGCTCGTGCATGACCACGCGGCGGATTCCCTTCACGCCCAAATGATGGCGCAAATGCTCCAGGAACAGCGGCTCATAGGCCACCTTCTTCGTCACCGAGGATTCGGACGGCGTCACCTGGCTGATGATGGAGACGAAGACCGGCTTCTTCTTCATCGTGATCGCGGTGACCTGCATCGACATGTTGTAATCTTCGAGCGCCACATGACCGTGGGATTCGCCGAACGGACCTTCCGGCTCCAGCAATTGCGAATCGATCAGCCCTTCGATGACGATTTCCGAATCCGCCGGCACTTCCAGATCGTTGGTGACGCATTTCACCGTCTTGACCGGCTCGCCCAACAGCGCGCCCGCCACCGCCATTTCGTCGAAATCGATGGCGAGCTTTTGTGGGCCGGTGAAGAAGATCACGGGCGCACAGCCGACCACGATGGCCACCGGCATGGGCTGGCCGAGCTTCTGATATTTCAGCCAATGCAGATAACCGCCCGCCCCGCCCAGCCGCGATGCCATGCGCACGCCCAAGCGGTCGGTCGCTTTCAACTGACCGCGATAGGTGCCCATGTTGCGCACGCCCGTCTCCGGATCCTGGGTCACGCAGATCGTCGCCGTCAAATAGGGGGCCGCGTCGAAACCCGGCGTCGAAATCGGCACCGGCAAAGCGGCCAGCCCGCCGCCCGGCGCTTTGAGCGCATCGCCGGTGATGACGACCTCCTGACAGGCGGCCGATTTCACCATCACCGGCGGAATCGGATTCTGAATCGCCCTGAGCCAAGCCGGGCCGATCTCGTCGAGCGCCACCCCCATGCCGAGCGCGTAAATCTCCGGCGATGCCGCATAGGCGCCCGCCACCACCGGCATGTCGAATTTTTTTCCGTCGCTGCCGGTCACATTGGTGAACACAAAGGCGCGGCGCTTGTCTTCCGAAACGGCGCCCTGGAATTGCCAGCGCGCCAGCGGATGCAGTTCGGTGTCCTTGTTGATGGGGCGGTCCACCCGCACCACCAGGCCGCGGGCTTCGAGCGCGGCGAGATGTTCCTGAAAATCCTTGGCAATTTTGGGCGTCTGCGTGGCGGCGCGGCCCTTATCGGGTACCGAAATGGTCATCAACCATACTCATTGGCTTTGCGGGCCGGACCATAGCCCAAGGGCCATCGGCGGCAACAGACCCTGCGGAAAACCGTAAAACTGAGGCAAATTCATCTTGAATTGCTGCGTTCGGCCTGAATTTTTCGCCGCGACGCCCCAAGACTTAAGCATTTTTTGACGACGTTCGCGCATTCTGTGGGCCGCTCGGGCTGTCAGCTGGAATCCGGCTTGGTCTGTCCGGCCCGAATCTTTTCGCGCCCATTCGCGGGCAAAAAGGAGTGTCGCATCGTGAAACGCAACGGTTTGCTGCTCGGAGTCGCCGTCCTGATGGTGCCGCTGAGCGGGTGTGCGCTGAAGCCGCTTTGGAGCGATAAGGCTCCGGCCGCGAAGCCCGAGGCCGCGGCGGAAGCCAAAGCACCCATCACAATGCCGGCGGATTTGGCGAGTGCCGTGGCATCTGCGCAAACGGTCCGCAAGAGCGGTGACCTGACCGGAGCTGCCAAGATCCTCAGCCAGTTGGTGCTGCTCGCCCCCGACGATGCCCGCGTGCTTGGCGAATATGGCAAGACCCTGGCCGCACAAGGCCGCACCGACGATGCGCTCGCGTTTCTGGAGCGCGCCATCCAGGTGGACGGGAACGATTGGTCGCTGTTTTCGGCGGAAGGCGTCGCACTCGACCAAAGGGGCGATTACGCCTCGGCACAGAACTTCTACCAGCGCGCATTGCAGATGAAGCCGGGCGAACCGTCCGTGCTCAACAATGCGGCGCTGTCGCGTATGCAGGCGGGCGATCTCGACGGCGCGGAAAAATTGCTGCGCCAGGTCGCGCCCGGTGTCGCGGATTATGCGCGCATCCAGCAGAATCTCGCGCTGGTGCAGGGCTTGAAAACCGCGCAGCCGAACACCGCGGCATCCACCGCACCGGCCGCTGCCCCCGCCGCCGCTCCGGCGGCCGTGGCGTCGGCAACGCCCCCGGTTCAAACCGGACTTGCCGCTTCCGTACCGATGATGGTCCTTGCGCCCCCGGCAGCCCCGGTTGTGACACAAGAGCTCGCCGCGCCACCGGCGCCGCCGCCGGTTGTTGCGGCTGCGGCTGCTTCGCCGGTGACGAAAGAAGCGTCCCCCGTCGAGGTCCTCAAGGCCGATCCCACCGTGAAGATGCAAGCCGTTCCCAAGGACGCAGCCGCCAGCACGGCTCCGCACGATCTGCCGGCCAAGCCCGAAGCCGTCACGGCGAAAGCTCCGGAGAAGAAAGCGATCGAAACGACACCGGCCGCGAAACCGGCCGTGGCGCCGTCACCCGCGCCAGCATCCAAAGTCGCGGCGGCACCTGCACCGGCGGCAACGCCGAAAGTCGCAACGACAGCGCCCGCCGCACCCAAGCTGATTACGATAGGCGCACGCACGCCTGCATCGCCGACGGCCATCTATGTGCAGGCCGGATCGTTTCCCACCCAAGACCGCGCCGGTCAGATCGCCTCGACGCTCGACAGCATGGGCGCCCGCGTGATGCCGGGCACTGTCGATGGCCACGCTGTTTATCGCGTGCGGATCGGGCCTTTCCTCAATGTGCGTCAGGCCAACGCCGCCATGGAGCAGGCCCATTCGCTCGGCCACGCCGATCTGGTCATCGTCACGGAATAACAGGGGCTGAAGAAAAAAGCCGGATGGCGTTCGCGCTATCCGGCTTTTTTTATATCATGCGGTGACGAGGTGAACACCTGGGACGGAACGGTAGCAATTAAATCCACTCCGACCCCAATTATTCGCCATCGGCGGCCCTCCAAAGAGTGCCTTGGTCTGTCGTAAAAACTGCTCTTTCAACTCACGCTGACACCGGCAACTAAAGCGCGATATGAAGCGCGATATGGAGTGCGGAATGAAGCGCGATTTGAAGTGCGATACGGAGCGCGATTTGAGACGCGGTCTTGACGACGGCTACATCAACGCGGGCAAAAATGCTGGGAACAATCCGAAGAAGCCGCTGATAGAGCGATGACGCCATGCCTGGTGCCACTCATCATGCAAGCGATTCAGCAGTTTAAAAACACCGTGGCAGCACGGTTGCACCATCTTGGTGCCACCGCGCACCCGGTGGTGCCACCAAAAACGATGTGCAGACAACAGGATGGCAGCCGAGTGGCACCATTCCTTTAATCTTCCCTTCCTAATCGGGCCATCAAGGTCAAGCCAAACCCGCCGTTTCCACGATCTGTTGGACGCCTTCCGTTCCATCGTCGGCGTGCCTGTAGATCGCGCGGCGGAGGACAAAATCCGCGCGCAAAATACAGCGTCTGAGCATCGATTCACACCCGGATTCGGGTCGGCCGACGCGCAAATTCCACGCCGGAATCGGCAGCGCAAACATTGCAAAAAGGTCTGTAAGAAGGTGAGGGAACAACCATAACATCGACCGGCTAGAAGCCACTTTGGGGGCTCGTCACTTCCGCAGCCATGTGACTTCTTTGTCTGTCCGCTTCAGCCTCTCTCGACCTAACTCGTCATATTCTGCCGATTTGACGTACTCATCTATCGATAGCCCCAAGGAACGCGCCGCCCGTGAGGCTTTCTGATAAGCGTCAATTATACTCAACGCTATTACAAACAAGGCGAATGCTGCTGCCCAAAACAGAGCAGCTAAAATGCCAAGAGTGACTAGAGAAGAGTGATATTCCGATCTTCTCTGCACCATTACGAGCAGCGTCCCCGCCAAAAAAAGGAGATACATCGTGAAGAACTCTCTCCTGATCCTGGGCGCATTCACAGAGAGGTAGTCTCGCAAAATCCGTCGCATCTGTTTGTCTTCCAGGCCTCCGCTTTGGACCGTAAAGGTTCTATTTCTTTGGAGCGTTTGAACTGCCCGAAGTGCCAGAAAGAGCGTTGTGCGCAGCATCGGTTCCGAAGTTTGAGAGAGTATCTATCGCAAAATCGGCGGCCGATCCCCGCTTATAAAAGAATTGGGGTCGGAGTGCATTAATTGCCGGCAAAAGAAAAGGCGGATGGCGTTTTTTGCGCCATCCGCCTTTTTGCCCGCCCGTTATGCGCAGTCTATGTGTTCAGTCGCCGGATGATTTCGGCGCGGCGCTTGCCACCTGATCGTCTGCCGTTTCCGGCTTGAACGCCGCCGCCGCCTTGCCCGCTTCCGCGAGCTCTTCCGGCTTCAGCACTTTCGCCAGCGCGCTTGCACGCGAAGCGGCTTCCTTGTCGCCCTGGGCGGCGGCAACCGCATACCATTTGTACGCATCGGCCAGGCTCTGCGCCACGCCGGTGCCGCGCTCATACAGCACCGCGAGATCGAATTGCGAATCCACCAATCCGCGCGCGGCGGCTTCGGTGAACCAATGCACCGCCTCGACGGGATTGTTCTCCGTGCCGAGGCCTTCGAAATTCGCGATGCCCAAACGGTGCATGGCATTGGCGTTGCCCTGCTTGGCGGATGCGCCATACCAATGATTGGCCTGGAACGGATCGGCCGGTACGCCACGGCCGCGCGAATACAGCGTGCCCAGCCAATATTCCGCGCCCGCCTCGCCGCGATACGACGCCCGCAGCAGCCAACGCGCCGCTTCTTCTTCGTTCACCGCGACATGATCGCCGGCAAGATATTTAAGCCCGATGTCGCGCGCGGCTTTGATATCGCCCGCCTGGGCTTTTTCCTGGAGCACGCCAAGGGTTGCCGCGGCGAATTCGCCCGGTGCGGGATCCGCCGGCGGCGCGATGATGAGATCGGGCGGCGGCGCCAACGAGCTTTGCTGCGGCGCCAAACCATCCTGGTGGGCCGGCTTGAACGCTGTGTTCGCCGGCACGGCTTCGGCGGACACCTGATGGCGGCTGAGCGCGAAGCTCGCGGCGGCTGCGACCACCAGAGGTGCTGCGCAGCCGGCCATCACATATTGGGCGCGGGAAAGCCGGCGCCCCGGTTGGGCCGCGGCCGGTTTTCTGGCCGGGGCCGCAGCGGATGCGATGGCGGCGCGGCGTGCGGCCGTCAGATAGGCTTGGGTGGAATCTTTCACCTCGTTGGAGACAGGCGACGAAACCGGCGGAGGCGGCGGCACCGCCTGGATACGCGGCGGCTCGGCATCTTTCGCCCAGACCACCGGCAGCGCTGCAGATGACGCGGGCGCGCTGGGCGCAACGGTAGCGGCGGCAACCGGCGGCGGCAGGGCCTTTTGAGCTTCGACTGTCTTCAAGCGCGTCTCCATCTCGGCGAGCAACCCACGCAAATCTGAGATTTCCTTTGCGTGCTCCGCTCTTTCCAGTTCACGATCCTTCTCCCATGCGTCCATGCGGTCGCGAAACGCGATCACGGTTTGCGCCACCGAGGTCAAGGCGTCCTCGCGTTCGCGCATGGCGATTTCGTGTTGCTCCACGACATGGGCGATATCGGCGACGACATGTTCGAGCGCTGCAAGACGGCGTTCCCCGGCAAGCGCCACATCGGTGCGTTGTGCGGGCTCATCGGATTGCGCGGGCACGCTCTCTTCCGGCAGCGAGACTCCGCTTGCCGTTTTCGGGCTCGGATTCATCAGCGCATCGCGCATGCTGCGCGGCTTTTCCGCGTCCGCCGTCATTGCCTGGAAAAATTCGGTCTCTGTCGCCATGATCCACCTATGGTCGCGCCGCCGTTCCCGAAACGGGGTCGCCTTTTCCACCCGCGAAATGAACGCAGGCCTTTGAACCATTTGTATGATCGGAGGCGCTAAGAATCGTTTAAGGGGGCGGTTTCGCCCAAGGCTTTCAATGCGCGGGGTGATGGGGCCCGAATTCGGCGAATGCCGAAAGGATGCTGGCGGTCGCTTCGGTGGAAAATGTCCCAAGATAGGACTGATACGCCGCGATATTGGCCTCTGCCGCCGCCATGCGCGAGTGCGAAACCGTACCCAGATCGGCCGTGCGAAGGCGTTCAAGCTCCGATTGCTCGATGTGTTCGGATTCCAATTCCAGGCGCTTTATCTGTCCGCGAAAACTTTCGCTAACGGTAACGGAAATTGTCCCGATTCCCGTCTTCAGCGCACGCCGGAGCCCGCGAAGCGGCTTCACCACGTTATCGCGCCAGGCCCGTACGGCGCCGTCCAAGGCCGCAACATCTTGCGCGCCGACCTGGCGCTGATGTTCCGCCAGGAACAACAGAAACAGCAGCAGATTCACATCCACGCCCGATTCATCCTGCAACACGAGACAAGCGGCCGACACCTTGGCGCGCGCATAGAAACGCAAGGAAAACCGCCAGAACGGCGATTCGTCGCGCGGAGCATCGGGCGAGGAGGTCATTGGGCTACCTTGCTGAAGTTCAGGATGTCATGGTCTTTCAAGGCAAAGCCTAATGCAGTCGCCTGTGCGGTTACAGCGAAAAATGACCCTTCCGTGCGCGGCCTGTTTCATCCGTATGCGCATGGTCCCGGTAGGTAGAAATACGCAAAGACGTTGCGCCGCCCACGCGCGGCTGAGGAATGTCAATCTTCGTGCGCAAGCCGGACTTAACTTTCGGGCTTAGAATAAAGGCGTCGCGGATTGAGATCGCCGCGCAGGCCCTGGACTCGGAGTACCCCTATCGTGACAATCGCCATGCGTTCGCATTCCGCAATCGCACCCGAAACCCGCGAGCCCAGTATCGCGGACGAGACGCTGCTCGCACGCTTCGATGCGCATTTTCGGGCGATCAGTGCCGATACACCCGAACATATCGCGATGGCGCGCGACATTGGCGGCGGTGAGACCGGCGAATTCGACACCCATGCCGCCTATGGCGTTGTTCTTTACCGCCCCTTAACCACAGGCTTGGGCGCGGTGCGTCTGACCTTGCCGCTCGCGGCCGCGCCGGACCAAAGCTTCATCGTCCAGCGCGTGATGGGCGCGGCGGCATTGCGCGAATTCGGCAAGCTTCCTTTGCATGCGACCGCGGAAATCTCGTCCTTCACGATCTCGAACCAATTCCGCCCAATGGCCCCGGCAAACACTCCCGAAGAAGCCGCTTTCGTCAGCAACAGCGGGCCGCTGATCCGGCTGGGCCTGCTGCAATCGCTGGTGCGGCTCAGCGCACAGCACGGCATCTCGCATTGGTGCGCTTTGTTGGAACCCACGCTGCTGCGCATGCTGGGCGCCATGGGAATCCGGTTTCAGACGATGGGTCCGCCGATCGAATTTCACGGAGTTCGCCAACCCTGCCATTGTCATGTTTCCGACATGCTGGCCAATGTCCGCCGCGAACGCCCGGCCTTCTGGTCCATCATCACCGATGGCGGTGCGCTTTCGGCGATTGCGTAATCTGCGTCAGCGCGGAACACTGGTGATATAGCCGAACCCGGCGTGGCATCGCGCCTTCCAGATTGGCAGCAGCCGCTCAGCCACCGGATCGTCCTGAATATCGCCGATGTCGAACACATAGGGCGCATCGTCGATGCCGGAGATTTCAAACAGGTTCAGTTCCGTGAAGCGCCGCCGCCCGGCCGCGTCCGACCAGCGGTAGGACAGAACCGGATAGGCACCCGTTTTCCCCGGCGTGGGATCGATTTGCACATCGCTGACACCGGGCACGGCCATCACGGTCCTGGCCATGCATTCGGCGGCAGACATCAGCGCCGGCGGAACGTTTTCACCGGGCGCCGCGGATGCCGCTGCCGGCGACATCAGAAGCCACGCCGCGATACAATGGCCAAGGCGAATGCGCATGGTGTTCCTCATTCCTCCCGCCTATCATGCGCCGGTATACGCATCCAAGTCCTCCGGTCCACCACAAGAAAGCGAATCCTTCTTCCCATGCATGATGGCAAACGCATCCTGGTTACGGGGGGCGCCGGCTTTATCGGTTCTTTCCTGTGCGAAAAGCTGCTGGCCCAAGGCCATGACGTGATCTGTGTCGACAATATGTACACCGGATCGCGCCGCAACATCGCCAAGCTGTTTTCCAATCCGGCCTTTGAATTCATCCGCCACGACGTGACCTTTCCGCTCTATATCGAGATCGACGAGATTTACAATCTCGCCTGTCCGGCATCGCCAATCCATTACCAGCGCGATCCCGTCCAGACGACGAAAACCAGCGTGCATGGCGCCATCAATATGCTGGGTCTCGCCAAGCGCGTGCGGGCG
>DATARE010000438.1:0-21970 GCA_036264295.1 Micropepsaceae bacterium
AGTCGACTCCATTCGGTAGCGATAGAAATGTTTCTCGGGCGAGGTTTCCAGAAGCCGTTCGGTTTGCTGGTTACCGTCGCGGTCTTCGGGAGTGCGAACGGAGCCTTCACGTTCGCCTTCGCTCTCCACCTTGGACACCCATGGATGCCATTCGCCGACGCCTCCAAATCGGCCGATCTCATGCCAAAGCCCGTCCGCTGTTTCGTCGATCCGCACAGTTTCGATGATCTTGACCATGGCAAGTCCTTCCTGCCCATTGTGATCCGCATGGCACAGCCAGTTCGCCAACCAAACGCCAAACTTCCCCGCGTGGAATTGCTGCAAGCACTGTTTGTCAATTTTCGACAACGCAAGAGGCGCAACTGGGTTCAATTGCGTCAGGCCGGCTTAAGCTTGCGAAACGCGGAAACGGTTCGGTGATCGGAATCACCGGCGATGTGGCGCGTCGGAAGGCGATTTTGTCGATCTTGGGAAGTGGTGCCGCCTGCGTGACTCGAACACGCGACCCCATCATTACGAATGATGTGCTCTACCGGCTGAGCTAAGGCGGCCCTTCAAGGCGCGCGGAAAATAGGCGGGTCCGTCCTTTCGTGCAACCCGCGAGACGCGCTTTCGCTTTGCTTAACGGCAAAAGCGCGTCAAATTCTTAAACGGACGCGCTTTTGCCCAAAGAACCGGAACCCTTTCGGCGCAAATGCTAGCCGAGCCGCGGCTCCAGCTTGCGGCAGGCCTCGATCAGGCCCTTCACGGAATCGACCGATTTGTCGAACATGGTGCGCTCGGCGGCCGTCAATTCCAGCTCGACCACGCGCTCCACGCCGCCGGCACCGATCACCACCGGCGTGCCGACATAAACGTCCTTCAAGCCGTATTTGCCGTCGACATAGGCCGCGCAGGGGAGCACCCGCTTCTTGTCGCGCAGATAGGATTCCGCCATGGCGATGGCGGAGGCGGCCGGCGCGTAAAAGGCCGAGCCGGTTTTCAAAAGACCCACGATCTCCGCGCCGCCATCGCGGGTGCGCTGGGTGATCTGATCCAGGCGCGTCTGGCTGATCCAGCCCATCTTGACGAGTTCGGGCAGCGCGATACCCGCAACGGTCGAGAAGCGCGGCATCGGCACCATGGTGTCGCCATGCCCGCCGAGCACGAAGGCCGATACGTCTTCGACCGACACGTTCATTTCTTCGGCGATGAAATGCCGGAAGCGCGCGGAGTCCAGCACGCCCGCCATGCCCACCACCTTGTTATGCGGCAGGCCGCAGAATTGGCGCAGCGCCCACACCATCGCGTCCAACGGATTGGTGATGCAGATGACGAAGGCTTTCGGCGCATGGGTCTTGATGCCCTCGCCCACCGCGCTCATCACCTTGAGATTGATGCCCAGGAGATCGTCTCGGCTCATGCCCGGTTTGCGCGGCACACCCGCGGTGACAATGACGACATCGGCGCCCGCAATATCGGCATAGGAATTGGTGCCCTTGAATTTGGCATCGAAGCCTTCCACCGGTGCGGATTGCGCGATATCGAGCGTCTTGCCCTGCGGCAGCCCTTCCACGATATCGAACAGGACGACATCGCCGAGCTCCTTGAGGCCGATGAGAAGCGCAAGCGTGCCGCCGATCTGGCCGCCGCCGATCAGGGCGATTTTGTTGCGGGACATGGGAACTCCTTTTCGCAGGGCAGATGAGTTGGGCGTTAGTAACCGCCGCGCGGCTTACGGGCAAGCCGAGGGGCGGCTTAAATTTTGGCCTTGGGGCGTGCGCCCATAAACCGCCGCGCGAAACGGATAAGGGCGGGAACGGTGACCGGCCGCAGCAGCCGCGCGTCATATTTCGCCATGCGGCGGGTGTTTTCGGCGAGGCAAATATCCATAAGCTCCGCAATGTCGATATCGGCCCCAACGGCTTTCGCCCCCGTGACGGTGAAATTGTTGTCCTGCGCGGCGGCGTCCATGCCGCGAGCCAAGCCGATGCGTTCCCAGATCAGAAAGGCCCACACGGCCAGCACCTTGCATTCGAAGAAGGGCCGCCGCCAGAACGGCATGGTCCGGCGATGCCATGCCACCCAATTGGCAAAAAACAGGATATGGCGGGCTTCTTCCTGGATGACGGGCTCGAACGTATCGACCAACGCTTCCGGAAAGAAGCCGGACCGCTTGGCGGTTTCGAACAGGCCGAAGGCGAAGAAGCTGTCGATGCACTCGCTATAGCCGGTGACCATGAAAGCCCATTCCGAGTCGCGGGGCGCGCGATATTCCGGTTCGGGGGCAAGCGCGATGCCATAGGCCTGCACCAGATTCGACAGCACCAGCTTGTGGCGCCCCTCCTCGAACGCATTAAGGTCGATGGCCTGGCGCAGCAGCGGATCGGAGATCAGCGCCCCGTAGGAGGCGACACGCAATTTCGCCTTGCCTTCCGTTTGAACCGCGATGTCCCAAATGGGCAGGCTGATCAGACGGTCGCGCGCATCGGGCGCCAGCTCCGGCCAATCGATCACCGCGGGCTTATAAGGATCGAACGTGTCCAGCAGCATGCGGCAGAACAAGGTTTTGTGTGCGTCACTGCCGATGCGAACCGGTCCGTTGGGTGTAGGCTCGGCATTCGCTGCGAAGGATGCAATTGCCAGATCGTTCATGGCGTCAATGTCCTGCCATGGTTCATGTGGTCTGCTGCGTAGTCTCGCCTTTGCCCACCGACGGGCTGAAAATCGGCAAAGCCGCCGCGCCGAATGGCCGAACTGCGCAGCATGGCCACAATATCGGGATCGGTGATGGCCGCCAATTCCTCTTTGTAATGATAGCCGGGCGCCGCACTCGTGAAACCGCCTGACGTTGCAGGGTGCAGATAGATCTCGCTTAATCCCGGAGGCAGATTGGCGATAATCCCGGCAAGCCGGACGGGCGTGATTGCCCCGGACCAGCGCAGCCCGAATACCCAATCGGGACTCAAAACACCGGCTTTGCGAAAGCGCCGGCGCAAACCCGTTGCGAACGCGCCTGCGAGGCTCGCGGTCCAATCGCGCGGCACCGGTTCGATCTGCGCCAGCACATTTGCCGGCTCCAGCGGAACACGGAGAGCGCGCATGCCGAAGCGCTTTCCAATGCAAAGGATTAGCCCTGCAATACTGGGATGCAGATGGTAATGCTTGTGCGCATTGACGTGATCCAGCGCCAGACCGGTGGCGCGGAATGCCTCGAACTGGGCGGCGATTTCCGCTGCCACCTGCCGGCGCACATTGGGGCGAAAAAAAATCGCCGTCCCCAGGCGCGCCAGATCGGTACGGAAATTCCCGCTGGCGTCCACAAGGTCGGGAATATCGGAAGGCGCGAGCACAGGACGTCCTTCCACCAGCACCAGATGCAGGCCGACCCGAAGCGACGGCATATGCCGGGCCCGCGCGACGGCATCGGCAGCGGCGGGGCCTGCGACCATCAGGCTGGCGGCCGTCAGGATGCCGCGGCGATGGCTTTCTTCGATAGCGTCGTTGACCTCGCGCGCGGCGCCGAAATCATCCGCCGTGACGACGAGATGTTTCAAGCGGCGTGATTGCGCCGCTGGCGCAAGAATTGGAAGAACTCCACGCCTTCGCGCAGCCGGCGCTTCATCATCTCCGGGCTGCGGATCATCTCGCCGACGATAGAGGCGATCTTCGTCCGGCGAAAATAGAAGCGGCGGTAAAAATCCTCCAGCGAGTCGAAGATTTCCTGGTGGCCCAGATGCGGATAATGCAGCGGCGCGATCTGGATGCCGTTCTCATCGATCAGTTCGGCATTGCTGGCATCGAGCCAACCATTCTCGACTGCCTGTTTGTAGAGAAAGGTGCCGGGATAGGGCGCGGCCAGCGAGACCTGAATGGTATGCGGATTAATGCGGGTGGCGAATTCCACGGTTTCCTTAATCGTCTGCGTGGTTTCGCCCGGCAGTCCCAGAATGAAGGTGCCGTGAATGGTGATGCCGAGATCGTGGCAATCCTTGGTGAATTTCTCCGCGACCTCGATGCGCATACCCTTTTTTATGTTGTGGAGAATTTGCTGATTGCCGGATTCATAACCCACCAGCAAAAGGCGCAAGCCGTTTTCGCGCAGCACCTTCAGCGATTCCCGCGGAACATTGGCTTTGGCATTGCATGACCAGGTGACGCCGAGCTTGCCAAGCTCCTTGGCGATGGCTTCGGCGCGCGGCAAATTGTCTGTGAAGGTGTCGTCGTCGAAAAAGAATTCCTTCACCTGGGGCATGGCTTTTTTGGCCCAGGCGATTTCCTCGATCACATGCCCCACACTGCGGGTGCGATAACGGTGGCCGCCGACCGTCTGCGGCCACAGGCAGAAAGTGCAGCGAGATTTGCAGCCCCGCCCGGTGTAGATCGAGATGTAAGGGTGCTTCAGATAGCCGATGAAATAATTCTCGATTTTGAGGTCGCGCTGATAGACGGGCGTGACAAAGGGCAGCGCATCCATGTTCTCCAGGATGGCGCGGTCATCATTGTGGACGACCACACCTTCGCTGTTGCGATAGCTGAGACCCGGGATTTTGCTCCACGGCACATCGTCGGCGACATCCTTGATGGTGAAATCGAATTCGTTGCGCGCGACGAAATCGATTGCCGGTGCGTCACGCAAACTGGTGTCGGAATCGACGGCGACTTTGGCGCCAATCAAACCGGCCTTCAGATTGGGATTGGCGGCCTTGAGCGCCTCAACCGTTTTCACATCCGATGCAAAAGACGGCACCGATGTGTGCAGGACGACGAGATCGTAATCCTTTGCGAGTGGAAGGATGTCGGACAGGTTTTGGCGATGCGGCGGTGCATCGATCAGACGGCTGTTTTCCACCAACGCGGCCGGTTGGGCCAGCCAAGTCGGATACCAGAAGGACTTGATTTCCCGTTTCGCCTGATAGCGCGAACCGGCGCCACCATCGAAACCGGAGAAAGAAGGCGCCTGCAAGAAAAGCGTACGTAGCACTGACCCTATCCTTATCGCTGCGCCAAGGCGCCATCGGCGTTCACATCATAGCGCAATTCGCGCCAGTCCACCCGCATTCCAAGAAACGAGCAAAGAAAGACGGCAAACGAAAATATGTCACTGAGCGGCAGCAGCCAAGGCTTGGCGCCGCTGTGACCAAAGACGGCATCAATGCGGTGTTTCAAGAACCACCGCGCGGCCAGAATGGCCACGATCGACGCCGAGGCATCGATGGAGAACCCCGACAATTCCGAACCAATGAGCCCAAGGGGAAGCGCGTGCGTGACAACGCTTCCCAAATGGCCGCTGCGGTCGATCTTGCGAATGGTACGCGCCCAGCGCAATTCGTGACGAAACAATTCCACGGAACTTTGTTCGGCGCAGATATGCGACACCGGGGTCGGCGCAACCTCCACCCGGAGGCCACAGGCACGGACGAGACGGCCGATTTCATAATCATCCGCCAGATGATTGCGGACCGCTTCGAAGCCGCCGATGGCCGCGAGCACGGATTTCCGCAACGCAATCGTGGCGCCGAAACAGGGCGCTGCCAAACCGAGGGAGACGGCAAGCACGGCATTGGGAAGGAATTGGTAATTGATTCCCATGGCCGATAGTTTCGACCAGAAATTCTCGATCGACCGCCCCGCGTAAAAACACGTGACGGCGCCGACATCCTCATGGCCAAGCGCGCCGACGACGCTGCGAAGATAATCGGGCGGCACCGCGATATCATCGTCGCTGAGCACCAGGATATCGTGCGCGGCATTGGGAAGCATGTTGATGACATTGGATATCTTCGGGTTCGCGCCATGACGAAGCGGATCGATGACAAGCTGGATGTCGAGTCGCGGATACTCGGACTTCAACCTTTCAACGGTCGCGATCACACCCTCGTCCAATTCATGGATTCCGAAGACGATCTGAAACGGAACGGGATAATCCTGGCGGCAAAAGCTGCTGAGGCTTTCTTCCAGCCACGGACTGTGACGATGAAGCGGCTTCAAGAGCGTCACTGGGGGCAGCGCGGCGGCTGATGTGGTGGATGCCGCGCGCGCCCGGCCGAGCATCATCGCGGCGGTCACCGCGTAGCACGCCCCGAAGAGCGCCACGGCAATCAGCATCCAACCTGTGGCAATTGCCATTAACAGCATGCCAGCGTTTTCCCCAAAGGCGGCTTAAAATGTTTCGCGCCAATGGCGACCATGCTTCGTGACACAGCCTGTTATCAGGCTTGGTTGTCACTTACGTGTCGCGACCAATTGATTCTCAAAAGCGAAAATTAGAGCGTTTCGCGGCCAAAGCGAATGCTTCGGCGCCTAAAGAATTCGCAACGTGAGAATGAGAAGCTCTCGCGTTCGCATGCCAGGCCACGCCCCGACAAGCAGGCACGCATGCGGTCCGGTATCGTACGCATTCAGCCGCCCTGATCGACACCATCGGCCGGCGCGAACACACCATTGGCCGTCGGGCGCGCACCTTTGGGCGGGCCCAAAAGCGCGGGTTGCGGACCGAACACTTTTTCCAGCGCCTGCTGCGCGCAGAGTTCTTCACCGCCCGCGCCGCCACCCACGCCGATGGCACCGATGATTTGATCGTTCACAATGATCGGCAGTCCGCCTTGTTGTGGCGAGAGCCCGAATTGCTGCATGCGGATCAGCGTCCCGTTGTCATTGTAGACGCGGTTGGTGATGACATGAGAAGGCTCGCGGGTGAGCAGCGCGGTGCGTGCCTTCTGCTCCGCCGCTTTTTGATTGAGATAGCTTTGCCCGTCCATGCGATGTTCGTGGATGATCTGGCCGGTGGTATCCAACACCACCACCGTCGCAGTTGCGTTGTGCGCCTTCGCAAAGGCTTCACAGCTATGCGACAATTCCTCCGCCACATCGGCGGAAATCGTCATGTGATCGTGGATGCCGAATTTCGAGCCGTGCTCGGTTACTGATGAGAAATTTCGGCGGAACCGGGCCGGAGAATGTCAGCGCCGGCGGTTTGGGACCGTTTTGAGCAGCATAGGCGCCTGCCCCGGCAAGCGCAGCCACGGCGCCAGCCAAAAACCAAACCCGCGAAGAAAGACGAACGGCCATGATCACCTCCCTGAACTCCATGGATCGAAACTAGCAGCTGTCGCTGCCGTTGAAAACGAAACGGCCGGATGCGCCGTGGCTGTCGGAATCAGAAATCGGGCTTTGCCGCCATGGGCACGTCTTCGAAGCCCTGATTGAATTTGTCGTCATTGTTCGATGCGCAGGCATCCTCGGTCATAAGCTCGTCTTGCACGAGGAAGCGCGGGCGCGTCGCACCCCAAGGCTTGTGGAACGCGCCGAGGTCTTCGACCGTGAAAGAAATATCCAATTTTTTGCCGCCATCGGTGATCTTGAAGCGCTCGATCACATGCTCCTGCGTCGTATGCGGCGTGCGATAGCCGTCGACAAAAGTTCTGTCGCTGAGACCGATCGTATCCACGACAAGTGTGTCGCCGCCCTCATAATGACCGACCGATTCGCCGAACCATGACGGTTTGGGATTCTTTGAATGCGGCACATTCAGATAGACCCGGCGCACCTTGCCCGATTGCACCATCACCACTTCAGTGGGCGTCTGGATAAAATATAAGGATTGCGGCGCCTCGTGGATGTCGGGCACGCCTTGCTCCCAGCAGCGCGCCTGCCGGGTCTCGCCGTTGCGCCCCTTCAAGGCCAGCGCATTCTGCTTCTTCAGCGCCTCCTGAACCCAGGGCAGCAAATTCTTTCCGGCTTCGTTGTTGAGATCGGCCACACGGTAGCTCGACGCTTTGCCGGTCTGCCGCGCGACCTCGTTGTTGTAGAAAGGATGCGCCGGGTCATCCGTAACCGGGCCAATGCCGCTGACCGGCTTGGACCATTCGTTGAAGGTCTTCGCATGGGCGAAATCCGACGGATCGGGCGGGCCTTCACGGCGGACAAATCCGGTCCAGGCAACGCCCGGCTCTTGCATCAGTTTCGGGATGGCGGAATCGGCCGCATTCTTGTCGGCCGCCGAGGCGGTGGGAAGCGCCGTGCTGCAAACGATCGCTGTCAGAACCGCGCCGCCGGCAAGACAGCGCCTTGCAACGGCCATCGTTCCAGACGCCGGATTCACCATAGTCGAACCTCCCTAGCCATGAGCCATGGCGCTGCGATGCTATCCATTCGTCAAAGGGGTGACAATGACGCGCGGATCGCGCCGCAATTCTTTCCGAATTGCCGCCCGGAATCCCCTGGGTTAGGTTGACACGTCTCCGGTAGAGCTCAGCGGCGTTCGGTCGACGCGCGTTCCGCGTGGCTGCCCCCGCAAAGGACATAAGCTACCCGGCGAATGGGGAGGTTCGTCATGCAGGAATTGACCGGAATCGTTCGAGCGGGTGCCGTGCTTGCGGGCGCGGTGGCGGTCTTCGCTGCATCGGTGGCAATTGCCGCCGGTGCAGAGCCTAATCTTTCCGGCGTCTGGTGGGCCACAACATACAGTCCCAGGATCCTGGTCGCCGGTGGCGGCGATCCACCGCTTAACGCTGCGGGGAAAACCCAATATCAACAAAACAAGGCGGGGCTGAAAGACGGTTCGCTTGTCGATAAAGCGCGCAAAATGTGCACGCCCGACGGCGTGCCGCGGGTGATGGAAACGCCCTATCCGTTCGAGCTGTTCCAGGTGCCGGCCGGGCAAGTCACCATGCTTCACGAGCTCAATCATCAGCTCCGTACTGTCGCGCTGAACAAGCCGCTGCGCTCTTATGACGATGTCTTCCCCTTCGCGAATTACAATGGCTATTCGGTGGGGCATTACGAAGGCGACACGCTTGTGGTCCAAAGCAATGGCTTCAACGAGGATACGTTTCTGGACTCCACGGGCCTGCCGCACAGCGATGAAATGGTGACCACCGAACGCATCCGCAAAATCGGCAACAAGCAGTTGGAGGATGTGATCACCATCCACGATCCGAAACTGTACACGAAGGATTGGCAGACGCGCTTTGTCTATACCCAGCGCAACGATATCCGTATCGAAGATTATTCCTGCAACGATTCCTCTCATCGCGACCTTTCACAGGTGAAAGGCGTGGCGGAAGCACGGGCAGCGCGCGCCTCCGGCAAGCTGTTCCAATAAACGGACGGGAATTGGCGGGCCGGGCTGTTTATCGCTTCGCGATCAATTGAAGCGGCGCGCGTTCAGTAGCGATATGTCGCGTACAGCCAAAACACTTTCTTGTCCGGAAATGGACCTGCGCCCGAATAATCCGCATAGGCCATGTCGAGAACGAGATGGCTGTCGATTTGCCCTTCGAGCTGCGCATCCCATTCATTGCCGTAATCGGCGCTGACATGCTGGGCTGCGAAATCATGATAGATCAATGTGGCGGAGACTCTGGCGAAGAGCGGCGTGGCGGCGAACCCGTAACCGGCTTTGACATAGAAATCTTCCAAGCCGTTTGGCGGTTTGGTCAGAAAGGTCTCGGCCCAGCCCTGGAACGCATGCAGGCTTGCGAGCGGCGTCTGGAACGCCGTGGTTCCGTTGCCTTGCATCACCTCATAGCCCACGAGTCCGGTAACGCCCCGATAGGCAAGACCCGCCTCGCCCAAATAATAGGAGAGGTCGAAATTGAGCGGATTGTTCGCGCGGTCCGTCTGGTCGGCATAGGCGCCATTGAGTTTCGCGGTCAATCCGGACGCCAGATCGAACGTTCCTTCGGCGCGGAGGCCATAGGTTGCGGTGGAAAGAGCCGGCGCCTCACGAAGATCGAGAAGATAAGTGTAGCCCTCGAGCTTCAACGCCGGTAGCAACCCGCCATAGACCGCGTTGAACAAATGGCTGTGGCTGTCGTAATCGCCCACGGGACTGTGCGGCCCGAACACACGATTGACGCGTGCGACATAGGAATAGGTGAGCGTTGTGGCGGGCAAAGACGTATCGCTCACAGTCACGGCATCGAAGGTCTGTTCGTGCTGACGCCAATCGGCGTTGCCGATGAAACGCGCATCGCCGAATATGATCCGCTGGCGGCCGGCAATGAATGTCAGATCGGCGGGACCCGACTCGCTGAGCAGATGCGTGCCATAGCTGAGCTGTAATCGGTTGACCGTCGCCAAATCCGGATCGGCGATCGTGGGATAGGCGGCAAGCCCATTGATGGAATCGTTGAAACGCTTGTCGCCGAGGTGCTGTACCAAATCGGCTTCACCAAGCAGCGAAAAGCCGAAAAGAGTTGCGGTTTGATAGCCCAAGCGGGCGCGCAGCGTCGTGGCTATGGCCACTTTCGGCTTGTTTGCCTGATCGAGATCTTCGAAGCGCAGCCGCAGATTCACGAGAGGTGTGCCGGCGGCGATGAAGTCTTGCAGTTCGCTCTGCGCATATGCGGAGCCGATATCGGCGCACGCCATGATTGTCGAAAACAGCAATGACAAATATGAAAGATGATGATGTTTGGAATTCTTCAGGCGCCCCCGCGCAAGACAATCAGGCTTCAAGCAGTACCTCCTGCAACAGTTTCTTCAACTCGGGGATACACGAGCCGCAATTGGTGCCGGCCTGCATGGCCGAGCCGATGTCGCTTACGTCTTTGAGGTTCTTTTTGCGGATTGTCGAGGCGAGGCTGTTGCAACCCACGGCAAAACAGGCGCAGACAATTTTGTCCGGTGCGCTGGCAGCGTCGGGCGTATGCGCCGCAAGCAGCGACAAACGTCCCGCTGTTTCAAGATCTTGACCCAGAAGCCGCGCCGCATGCTCGCGCGGCGGCAATTCGACACCGGCAGGAGCAAGAAACAGACACGCTTCCAGACGGCCACCCGACAATCCGGCATAGCGAAAAATCGATTTCTTCGGATCGGAATAGGAGACCAGTTCCGCTTCGCCGGGAATCTGAAGCAGCCGGCGCAGGATCGCTTCCGACCGGATGATGGAGGAAAGTTCGGTCCAGCCCGCAAGGTCGAAGGCAAAACCGGATTGCAGCGGTGCTTTCGCCCAGTACACCGTGCCGCCAAGATCCGGCGTGGCTGCGGTCCGCCGCAGCAGCAAACCCGTCCACAGCATCGTGACGGCACTGACGCCAACCCGCGCGCCTTTCAGATCGGGCTGACCCGAGATGGCATCGGTGTTCTCGTGCACAAGCCGGTCGATGGCGCCGGCCGAGGAAAATTGATCGGTCCAATGCATGGGCGCAAAGACCTCGCCCTGCCGCTGCGTCTCGGTTATCGACGCCCGCATGACAATGGCGCCTTGTTCATTTTCTAGGCGCGCAAATCCGCCCGGCATCAGGCCGTGGTCTGCGGCATCCCGCGGATGAATGGCAAGAACAGGTTCACCGGCATGGGTCATCAGGCGCGGCACACGGCCGGTTCGCGTCATCGTGTGCCATTGGTCGCGGATGCGCCCAGTGTTGAGTTTCAACGGATGGTGCGAAGCAGTCTCGTCCGAATGCCCGGTGACGGGCACCATGCGCGCACGTCCGTCCGGCGTTGGAAAGCGGCCATCCGCGAACAGTCGCGTTTGCGAGTTCTGCGTGCGACGTTTCGGACAGGGCCATTGCACGGGCTCCAACGCGTCATAGGCCGCATCGTCACAATCCGACAACGCACCGATGTCGAAGATGCGTGTCCCCTCGTTCTCGAATGCGGAGAGCGCGGCGTGCTCGCGAAAGATGCCGGCGGGGTTCGGATAAGAGAATTCTTTCTCCCAGCCCATGCGGCGCGCAATCTCGGCAAACATCCACCAGTCGGGGCGTGCTGCGCCCGGCGCGGCACGAAACGCACGCTGGCGTGAAATGCGGCGTTCGGAATTGGTAACGGTGCCGTCCTTTTCGGCCCAAGTGGCGGCCGGCAGGACAACATTGGCATAGCGGCTCGTGTCGGTCGGCCAGGCATCGGACACCACGACAAAAGGACAGGCATCCAGCGCCGCGCGCACGGCAGCGGCGTTCGGCATGCTGACCGCCGGATTGGTGGCCGCGATCCAAATCGCTTTGATGCGGCCATCGCCCACGGCCTTGAACATATCCACCGCTTTCAGCCCGGGACGTGCGGCCATGTTGGGCGCATTCCAGAACCGGCGGACGCGCTCCACATCGCGCGGCGTGAAACTCATATGCGCGGCGAGCTGGTTGGCGAGGCCGCCGACCTCGCGCCCGCCCATGGCATTGGGCTGGCCGGTCAGTGAAAACGGCCCCATGCCGGCGCGGCCAATCCGCCCGGTGGCGAGGTGACAGTTGATGATGGCATTGACCTTGTCGGTTCCGGCGACGGATTGGTTGACGCCCTGGGAATACAGTGTCATCGCGCGTTCCGTGCCCGCGAAAAGATCATAGAAGCGGCGCAAATCTTCGCATGGCACGCCGGTGATTGCGGCGGTCACTTCGAGCGATGGCGCGGATGCCCTGGCGGCATTCAGCGTCTCGGCGTAGCCGGAGACGTGGCTGGCCATCCATCGGCGATCCAGAGCGCGTGTCCGGGACAAATAGGCCAGCAGCCCATTGAACAAGGCAACATCGCTTCCCGCGCGCAACGCGAGATGAAGATCGGCGGTTTCGCATGTCGCGGTGCGCCGCGGATCGATCACCACGATCTTCGTGCCGCGCTGCTCGCGCGCCGCCATCAGGCGCTGGTACAGAACCGGATGGCACCAGGCCGTGTTGCTGCCGACGAGAACGGCGAGATCGGTTTCGTCCACATCTTCATAACAGCCGGGCACGACATCTTCGCCGAAGGCGCGCACATGGCCGGCAACGGACGAAGCCATGCAAAGCCGCGAATTGGTATCGATATTGGCCGAACCGATGAACCCCTTCATCAGTTTGTTGGCGACATAATAATCCTCGGTGAGAAACTGGCCCGAAACATAGAACGCCACCGCGTCGGGCCCATGCTGCCGGATAACATCGCCAAATCGCGTAGCGACGAGCGACAGCGCCTCGTTCCAATCCGTTTCACGGCCATCGATGGATGGAGAAAGCAGGCGGTCCGGCAGCGTCAGCGTGTCTTGCAGTGCAGCACCTTTGGAGCAAAGCCGCCCGAAATTGGCGGGATGATCGGCATCGCCTTTCAGGCCGTCATCGGTGACCGAAATCCCGCAACCGACACCGCAATAAGGACAAATGGTACGAATGCCGGTCACACGCATTCTCCGGCGAGAACGGGCAGGCCGACATAGATTTCGCCATCGACAAGCTTGATGGGAAGCGTCTCCGCGCGGCCCTCATCGGGGGCGACGGCTTCGCCATTGGCGAGGTCGATGCCCCAATTGTGCAGCGGGCAGGTGACGATGGTTCCGGACACGATGCCCTCGGACAGCGGCCCTTTGCGATGCGGACATTCGTCGATCAGTGCGAAGATCTCATCTTCGCCGGTGCGGAATACGGCGATAGGCCGTCCGCCATGGCCGAAGCAAAGCCGCCGCGCACCGCGCATAGGAATGTTTGCGAGCGGCCCGATATGTTTCCAGACGCGTTCCACGCTCAAACGCCCTCCAATTCCGGAAGGCGCGCGAATTCATGCGCATCGGCGCCGTTGGCGCGCTCGGCCCAGGGGTCGGTCTGCACGAAGGTCTGGGAATAGAGAAACCGCGCATGCAGCGCGCGTCTTCCCGCGGCGTCTTCGACCAGGCGCCGCTTCACATAATCGATGCCGACACGCGCGATCCAGGGCGCCGTGCGTTCCAGATAATGCGCTTCCTCGCGATAAAGCTGCATATAGGCGCCAGCATATTCCATGACCTCCGCTTCGGTTGCCACCCGCACCAGCGGATCGGTGACGCGCACTTCCACGCCGCCATTGCCGCCGACCAGAATGTCGTAACCGGCTTCGACGCACACCACGCCCATATCCTTGATAATCGCTTCGGCACAATTGCGCGGACAGCCCGAGACGGCGAATTTCACCTTGTGCGGCGTCCACGAACCCCAGCACATTTTTTCCAGCTTGATGCCGAGCCCCGTGGAATCCTGGGTGCCGAAGCGGCACCATTCGCTGCCCACGCAGGTCTTCACCGTGCGCAAGCCCTTGGCATAGGCGTGACCGGACACCAGCCCGGCTTCGTTCAAATCCCCCCACACCGCGGGCAGGTCTTCTTTCTTGACGCCCAGCAGATCGATGCGCTGGCCGCCGGTGATTTTCACGGTGGGAATGGAAAATTTCTCCGCGACCGAGGCGATGGCATGCAATTCCGCCGGCGTCGTGACCCCGCCCCACATGCGCGGCACCACCGAATAGGTGCCGTCTTTCTGGATATTGGCGTGGACACGTTCGTTGACGAAACGCGAGCGGGAATCGTCGCGATATTCGCCCGGCCAGGCGCAAATCAGATAATAGTTCAGCGCCGGCCGGCATTTGTGGCAGCCCTCGCTCTTCCTCCAGCCGAAGGCACCGCGCACCGCCTGCATGGACTTCAGAGGTTGCGCGACAATCGCCCGGCGGATTTCGTCATGGCCCGCATCGGTGCAATCGCAAAGCGGCGGTGTTTTCTTTTCGACCACCACGCCCGTGGCGTGAGCGAGCAACGCTTCGACGAGGCCCGTGCATTGGCCACAAGACGCCGAAGCCTTGGTGTGGGCGCGCACCTGCGAAAGCGTGGTAAGGTCCTTTGCCTTGATGGCGCAGACAATGGTCGATTTGGAGACACCGTTGCAGCCGCAAATCTGCGCTTCGTCGGAGAGGCTCGCGACATCGGCATCCGCGGCTTGCGGCGTGCCCGCTTCCGCGAAAGCCCGCCCGAACACCAGCCGGTCGCGAAGGGCCGACACATCGGTCTTTTCGCGGATCAATCGCAGATACCATTGGCCGTCCGCCACGTCGCCATAAAGCACCGCGCCGACCAGCCTGCCGTCGCGCAGGACGATTTTCTTGTAGAGGCCGCGATTGTCGTCGCGCAGCGTGATTTCGTCGTCGCTTTCGTCCGCAGCCATGAGCGCGCCGGCCGAGAACACATCCACGCCAGTGATCTTGAGGCTGGAGGACAAAGCACTTGAGGAAAATGCCGCCGTTTCATCACCGGCGAGTTGCGCGGCGCAGACCTTCGCCTGATCCCAGAGCGGCGCAACCAAGCCAAACACCTGGCCGCGATGTTCCACGCATTCCCCGACCGCGAAAATATCGGAATCGCTGGTGCGCATGTCGTCGCTGACAACGACACCGCGATTGACCTCCAGTTCGGCGGCGCGTGCCAAATCGATATTGGGCCGGATGCCGATGGCCAGCACCACAAGATCGGCGGGAATGAAGCGGCCATCGGCGAGCCGCACGCCTTCGGCGCGTTCGCCGCCGGTGATTTCCTCAGTCTGTCCGTCGGTAAAGAATGCGATGCCCCGGCGATCGAGATCGCGCTGCAAAAGCTGGCCCGCAGCGGCATCCAGTTGGCGCTCCATCAGCGTGGGCATCAGATGGACCAGCGCCACCGACATGCCGCGCTGCTTCAAGCCCCACGCGGCTTCCAGTCCCAGAAGGCCGCCACCAATGACAACCGCACGCTTATGCGTGCGCGCCGCGGTCAGCATTTTGTCCACATCTGCGATATCACGAAAGGCGCACACGCCCGGCAGACCGAGCCCCGGTATCGGCGGGGCCAGCGGGCGCGAGCCGGTGGCGATCAGCAGACGGTCATAGGCAACACTGATACCGCTCGCCGAAGTGACCGTGCGCGCAGCACGATCGATACCTTTGACGGGATCGCCGGCGATTAGGGTGATGCCGTTTTCGTCATACCATTCGCGTGGATTGATGACGATATCGTCGATGCTTTTGTCGCCCGCCAGCACCGAGGACAGCATGATGCGGTTGTAATTGACATGCGGCTCCGCCCCGAAAACCGTAATATGGAAGCGGCTGCTGCCGGCGCATTTCAGCAATTCTTCCACCGTCCGCATGCCGGCCATGCCATTGCCGATGACGACCAAATGCTCGCGGGGATGTGCCATCATGTTCATGTCGGGTCTCCTACACAAACGCAATGTCGCGCGTGGGGATTTGAGAAGATTCGGCCACAGCAGCGGTCACCTCACCAACGAGAACGATGAATGGTGCGCCCGGCGGAAATTTCCGCGCGGCCTGCGGCAATTCCGATAGCGAAACGCAGAGCCGCATCTGCGTGGCATGGCTGACATCGCTCATCAGCAGAACCGGCGTGCCGGCGGGCAGACCATGCGTCATGAGCCGTTCGGCGATCCGCGCTGCGGCCTGGCGCGCCATGTAGAACACCGTCGTGGCGGATTCATCGGCGAGGCTGGGCCAATCCAGGTCCAAAGTGTCTCCGTCGCGCACATGCGCCGTCACGAATTGCACGCGTCTGGCATGGCCGCGCAAGGTGAGAGAGATCCCACTCGCCGCGGCGGCGGCGGAGGCCGCCGTGATGCCCGGCACGATTTCAAAGGCGATGCCCGCGTCGCGAAGCGCGGCAATTTCCTCGGCAAGGCGGCCAAAAATCCCCGGATCGCCGCCCTTCAGCCGCACGAGCTTGCGGCCCGGACACGCCAACCGCACCAGCATCCGGTTAATTTCGGCCTGCGTGATGCAAACCGCGCCAGCACGTTTCCCAACCGAAAAGCTTTGCGCCGCCGGCGGTATCAGATCCAGAATCGCATCGCTGACCAGCGCGTCGTAAAGCACCACATCGGCATCGCGCAAAATTTTGAGCGCACGCACCGTCAAAAGATCGGGATCGCCCGGCCCCGCACCCACGAAGAACACGTCGCTGTGTGAAGTCATGGTTCTATCGCTCCTAGACGCGCACTGTGGCGAGGCCGGTTTGGGAAATTTCCCGCCGCCAGCGCAACCGCACATTGACGATGCCCGCAAAGGCCATGAGCGCCAGCACGGCGAACCCGACAAAGCCGAAGGCATAGCTGCCGGTGAGCTGCTGGGCGTAGCCAAGGCTTGCCGCGAGATAGAAGCCGCCGATGCCGCCGGTCATGCCGACCAATCCGGTCATCAATCCGACATCGCGGCCGAAACGCTGCGGCACCAGCTGGAACACCGCCCCATTGCCCATGCCCAGTGCCACCATGCCGATGACGAGCGTGCCGAGCGCGAGCGTCACCGGCAGATTGCCGCGGCTGACCGCCAGCAGAACCGCCGCGACCAGCGCGTAGATGAAAGACAATGTTCTGGTGCCACCGACGCGATCGGCCAGCGCGCCGCCAAAGGGCCGCGCGAAAGATCCGGCGAACACGCAGGCCGCGGTGAAATAGCCCGCCGCAATCGTGGAGAGCCCATATTGGTTATGGAAATAGATCGGCAGGAAGGACGACAATCCGACAAAGCCGCCGAAGCTGACGCTGTAAAAGAACATCAGCCACCAGGCATCGCCCGTCCTTAAAATACGGCTGTAATCGGCAAGCGATTTCCGCGGCGGGCAATGCGGACTGTTCTTTGCGAAGGCGAGAAACAAGGCGAAGACCACGATCAGCGGAATCGCGGCCAGGCCCAGAACATTGTTCCAGCCCAGCACCACCGCAAGCGTCGGCACGAACAGCGAGGCCAGCACCGTGCCGGAATTGCCGGCACCGGCCAGCCCCAACGCCATGCCCTGATGCTCGGGCGGATACCAATAAGACACCATAGGCAGAGCGATGGCGAAGGATGCGCCCGCAACGCCCAGCACAATGCCGAGCAGGAGGACTTGCGCGAAACTGTGGATGCCGCTGAGCCAGGCAAGCAACAGCCCGGCTATCACCAGCAATTGCATGACAATGCCGGTCAGTCGCGCCTGCCATTGGCCGACCAGCACGCCGTTCACGACTCTGAGCATCGCACCCGCGAGAACCGGCGTCGCCACCATCAATCCCTGTTGACCGGCACTCAAATGCAGGTCGCGCGCCATCGGCACGGCCATGGGCCCGAGCAAAACCCAGACCATGAAGCTGAGATCGAAATACAGGAAACAAGCAACCAGCGTGGGCAAATGCCCAGCTTTGAGGAATGCGCTTTTCATCGAATGCGGCTCGCTTCGTTCAGCGCACACGCGCTGCCGGACGTTTCGTCCGCATGCGAACCGTCATTGGTCCGCGGGTCTCAACCGGGGCGACGCGAAATCGTCCCCACGATAAAGAGCATCCGCCGTTAGATGGTCTTCAGCAGGGCACTCATGTCCTGCAGCATGGTCTACGCAAATTGCGGGCCAGTTTTCCGCAACGCAAAATTCGAGGCAAAGCTTGGGTTTTACCTGGAAAATTCCCTGCATAAACAATGGGCTTGCCCAAGACCGGTGCAGATTTCGATCAAAATTTGTGCAGTGCAGCGTCAGGCGGTCGTGGAGGTCGTCATCCGCTCCGGCGTGAACACCGAACCATCGCAAAACAGATCGGGCCCCATCGCAATGGAGGCAGGAGACGCATCGAGCTGCCAGGTTTCGCCATGCGTGCCTTCCGTCTTCATATCGGCGATGGGCACCGGCACGCCCTGCGGTCCAACGGCATTGCGATAGATATCGGGACGATAGACGCGCAGCGCGAGCGCGGCACGGTCGAGACCACCGTCGATGAGTTTCCATCGCGCCATCTCGCGCAAGAACCACAAGGCGTGCGACTGCCAGGGAAAAGTGGCCGCGTTGCGATAAAAGCTCGAGACATTCTCGGGCGTGATTGCGCCGCCCGGCAGCGACGAGAGAATCGCGTGACTGTCGACGTTCAGATATTTGTGCCGCGACAGCAGCGCGGCGGTGTAGGACGCGTTCTGGGGCGCGTCGCAGAATTGGGCAGCCCTGATGACGGCCCGGACGGCGCCTTGCAAGGCGTCCGGAAAATTGTCGGCCCAATGCGTGCGCACGGCGAGTGCCTTTTCGGGGGCGTTTCGCCAGATGTCACTGGATGTCGCAACCGTGGAACCGACGCCGGCCCGCGCGGCAATGTCGCCCCAAGGCGCGCCGGCGCAAAAACCGGCGATATGGCCCGATTGCAGCGCTTCCACCGCACGCGCCGGAGACACCACGGTCAGCTTCACATCGCGTTCGGGATCGATTCCCGCGGCCGCCAGCCAGTAGCGCATCAACAAATTATGGGTCGAATAGGCGTGAACGATGCCAAGCGGAAGAGGCTCGGTCCTTCCGGCCAGAGATGCGCGCAGGGCACGGGCCGGGGAAAGGCCCTCATTTTCGGTGATTTCACGCAAGCGCGCCGCCCATTCGCGCGATAGCGTGATGGTGTTGCCGCCAAGGCTGATGCCGCAGGGCACGATCAGCGGCTGGGCCACGCCGCGCAATCCAAGTTCCACCGCAAAGGCGAGCGGCGGCACGATGACCGCCGCATCCAGAAATCCATAGGCGAGCTTATCGGCGATGTTCGCCCAGGATGGCTCCAGCACGAGTTCGGCGTCGATGCGTTCGTCTGCGAAATAGCCGAATTCCTGCGCCACGATGACCGGCGCAGCATCGGTAAGGCGCAAGAAGCCGATTCTCAATTTGGGTTCGGGGACGCGCGGTTTGGCGAGCGCGACGACTTCGCTCATGGCGCACCCTTTTGTGGAACAAATGCCGGCTCAGGCGCGGCGCGCATCGGCTTCTTCCTTTTTCACGAAATCGGCGACGATCTGCGACAGTTTGCGATTTTCGTTCATCGCCTTGCGTTGCAGCCAGCGATAGGCTTCCGGCTCCGTCATTTTGCGGTCGCGCATCAGGATAGCCTTGGCACGCTCCAGCAAACGCCGCTCGTCGAGCAGCGCCTTGGCCGCCGCAAGTTCGGTTTCGACGTGGCGATACCGCCGAAACAGGGCAATCGCCGAGGCAACGATCCGCTTCACCTCCTGATTGGCGACACCCGAAAGATTGTAGGAACAGACGCCCGCGGCGATGGCTTCGTCGACAAAGGCGGGATCGTCCTTGTCCGAGAACATCACGATGGGACGCGGCACGCTGGCCGAAAGATTGCGAATGTCCTCGAGCGTATCGCGGTCGGGCAGCGCCATGTCGATGATGACGAGATCCGGCGATATGCGCTCCACCGCCTCGATCAGGTGATCCCCGCTCGAAACCCGCGAAACGTCGGGGAACCCCGCTTCCAGAAGCTTTCTTTGCAAGGCCTCCGCTCGATCGGCATCGGTGTCGATGAGCAGAATCTTCAATGACATGGCATACCAAACGGGGCGGCGTAGAGAATATAGCTAGCGTTTATGAGAGGGCCTGACCATAGGGCGAATTGTCAGGAGCCTTTCTGCTTGCGGCTGTGAATGCTATTTGTGTCGAAAATACTCGGGAGGTCTTCAACATGAATCGCTCATTTGTCGCCGGACTGCTGGTCTTGTTGGCAACATCCTCCAACGCACTGGCCCAATCCTGCACCGGCAATCCGGTTGCGGTTCAGGTTCTCGGCTCCGGTGCACCGGGTTTCCTGAAAGACCGGTCGAACACCAGCTATCTTGTATGGGTCGGCAATCAGGCGAAAATTCTTCTCGATGCCGGCGGCGGCGCCTATGTGCGCTTCGGCCAATCGCAGGCCAAATTCAGCGATCTGTCGATGATTCTCGTCAGCCATCTCCATCCCGACCATGTTTCCGATTTGCCGGGCGTTTTGTGGTCGGGCCGCATGACGCGCAACGACATGCTGCCGATCGTGGGACCGTCGGGCAATGAGGCGGCGCCGAGCTTTTCGAATTTCCTGAACCGCCTGTTCGATGAGAAGTACGGCGCGTTCGAGGTGCTCAGCTCGACCATGGGAAAAGGGCCCGGCGTAAAGCTGGACGCCAGCGTGGTCGATGTGACCAAACAGGAACCGACCACCGTGTTCGACCGCGACGGCATCAAGGTGACGGCGCTGGGAATCCCGCACGGCAATCTTCCGACGCTGGCTTACCGCGTGGAGACGCAAGGCCGCACGATTGTGTTCAGTTCGGATCAAAACGGAACCAATCCGCGCTTTCCCGATTTCGCCAAGGGCGCAAATTTGCTGGTGATGCATTTGGCCATCGGCGTAGGCGCCAACAATCCCAACCAGGCGCTGCCCGCGGTCGTCGGCACAATGGCACAGAGCGCAAATCCGAAGCAGTTGATCCTGAGTCACATTGCGCAATTCGATCTGGATGCCGCGGTCGCCGATGTGAAGAAGGGCTATTCGGGGCCCCTTATCGTGGGCGCCGATTTGCAATGCACACAGGTGCAATGAAGCGCAATCGCGCCTCGCACAACATGTTCATACGATCAGAACAGCGGGGTGAAACCTGTATCGTTTTTCGCCTCGGCTGCCGCGACATGGGTTTTGACCGCTAGAAAACTGTCAGGCGTGACAGACATGGAATCGATACCGGCATCGACCAGGAATTCCGCGAACGCGGCCCGGTCGCTGGGCGCCTGACCGCAAAGTCCGACATGGGCCCCTTTGCGATGGGCCGCTTTGATGACATCGCGGATCAGTGTTTTGACGGCAGGGTCTTCCTCGTCGAACAGATGCTTCAGCGCCGTCGAATCGCGGTCGACACCCAAAGTGAGTTGCGTGAGATCGTTGCTGCCGATGGAAAACCCGTCGAAGCGTTCCGCAAACCGATCCGCCAGAATCACATTGGAAGGGATTTCGCACATCACATAGACCTGAAGACCGCGCGCGCCCCGCCGCAGCCCGTTCTTTTCCATTTCCTTCAGGACACGATCGGCCTCTTCGAGTGTGCGGCAAAACGGAATCATGGCCACGACATTGGTGAGCCCCATCGAATCGCGAACCATGCGCAGCGCGCGGCATTCGAGCGCGAACCCATCGCGATAGCCGTCGCTGTAATAGCGGCTGGCGCCACGCCACCCGAGCATGGGATTTTCTTCCTTCGGCTCGAACTGCGTCCCGCCGATCAATTTGGCGTATTCGTTCGTCTTGAAATCGCTCATGCGCACGATCACGGGCCAGGGAAATTGGCTGGCGGCCAGACGCGCGATCCCTTGCGCCAACCGGTCCACAAAATAGGCGGTCTTATCGCCATAGCCGACCGTCAAGTCTGCGATCTGCTTGCGCGCGCGCCGGTCGACAAGTTTGTCGAAATGCGCCAGCGCCATGGGGTGAATTTTCACATGGTTGGTGATGATGAATTCCATGCGCGCCAG
>DATARE010000042.1:0-2554 GCA_036264295.1 Micropepsaceae bacterium
GATGAGGAGCAACAGCTGTGGTCTGCATGATGTCAAAGGATCGCGCGGAGGCGCGTTATATCACTGCATGCAGGCAAGCAACATGCCTCGACTGGACCAGTTCCTGGATCGAGGGTGTTCGTCTCAATTGACGCGGAGGCATGCAGGCCTATAGTGCCGGCATTCTTCATAATCACGGATCTGATCGGGAGGAACGGGGAGGACGGCGCGAGATGGAATTCGGGGTGCAGTTTTTTCCGGCCGTCGATCATACCAACAAAGGGGCACGGGATTATTTCGCCGAGTCGCTCGCCGTCGCTGAGGAAGCCGAGCAACTGGGCTTCACGCATGCGCGCACGGTCGAGCATTATTTCGAACGCTATGGCGGCTACAGCCCTAACCCGCTCCTTTTTCTCGCTGCCGTATCACAGCGGACCACGACCATGCGCCTCGTTACGGGCGCGGTGCTACCGGTGTTCAATCATCCGCTGAAGCTCGCGGGCGAGATCGCGATGCTGGACGGCATCTCGGGCGGACGTCTCGACGTTGGATTTGCGCGCGCGTTCCTGCCGCATGAGTTCCGGCGATTTGGAATTTCGCCCGATGAATCCCACGCGCGTTTTCGTGAAGGTCTCGAGCAGGTCGAGCTTTTGCTGACCCAGGAGAACGCCACCCATCGCGGCCAGTTCCACTCATTCGAGAACGTGACATCCTTGCCGCGGCCGACCCAGAAGCCGCGACCAAAATTCTACATCGCCGCAACGCAGACCCCCGAGTCCTTCGAATTTGCCGGCACTATGGGGTACGCACTGATGGCCATCCCGATCGGCCCGCTGGGGCCGCTCATATTGGCCTATCGCGAGGCCTGGTGCAGCGCGGGCCATCCTGGCGATGGTGAAGTGGTGATCGCATTCCATATGTTCTGCCACGAGGACCCCCGTCTCGCGCGCGAGATCGCGCGCGGGCCCTTCGAGGAATATTTTCGTGCCCTCAATGAAGGGGTGAGCGACTGGATTGCGGGAACCAGCTCCAAGGACTATCGCGGTTACGAGAGCTCCATGCGCAAGCTTGCGTCGTTCACGCTCGATGGCCAGATCGAATCTGGTGGGGCATGGGTCGGCACGCCGAGCGAGATCAGGGCCATCATCGAACGCGTGACCGCAAGCGTTGGCAATTTCGAGCATGCGTCGCTGCAGATCAATTTCGGCACGTTGAACATTCGCGACGCGCAAGCGTCCATGCGCCTGTTTGCGGCGCAGGTGATGCCGCATTTTGTGTCGGCGCAATCCACGCGGACAGCTCCGCCTGAACGCCTGGCGCGCGCCCGCTAGCGCTTTGCGCGAGGTCGAGAGCTGCGCTATTTCAAAGCTCGGAAGCGGCCCTCGCATGCGCGTGCAAGGCCGCAGCTCTGGGAGGAAACCATGCGCCAGATCGGCCACTTCATCGACGGCAAGGTCGCGGCGGGAACATCGGGCCGCAGCGGCGATGTGTTCAACCCGAACACGGGTGAGGTGCAGGCCAAAGTCGCGTTCGCGAGCAAATCGGAAGTGGAACGCGCCATCGCCAACGCCGAAGCAGCTCAACCCGCGTGGGCCGCAACCAACCCGCAGCGCCGCGCACGCGTTCTTTTCAAGTTTCTCGAGCTCGCACAGAAGGAGTTAAACAGCCTTGCCCAGCTCCTCTCTTCCGAGCACGGCAAGACCATGGCCGACTCCAAAGGTGACATCCAGCGCGGGCTTGAGGTCGTCGAATTTGCATGCGGCATTCCGCATCTGCTGAAGGGCGAATTCAGCGAGAGCGCTGGGCCCGGAATTGATCTCTTTTCCATGCGCCAGCCGCTTGGCGTGGTGGCCGGTATCACCCCGTTCAATTTCCCTGCAATGATCCCGATGTGGAAGTTCGCGCCCGCTCTCGCTTGCGGCAACGCCTTCATCCTGAAACCCTCGGAACGGGATCCTTCGGTTCCGATGCGGCTCGCTGAGCTCCTGATCGAAGCCGGTCTGCCTCCCGGCGTGCTCAACGTGGTCAACGGCGATAAGGAGGCGGTCGATGCCTTGCTGACGGATGCCCGCATCAAGGCGATAGGGTTTGTCGGCTCATCAGCGATAGCAGAATACATCTATACGACCGGCTGCGCGCACGGAAAGCGCGTCCAGTGCTTCGGCGGAGCCAAGAACCACATGGTGGTGATGCCGGATGCCGACATGGATCAGGCGGTGGATGCGCTCATCGGCGCCGGCTATGGGTCCGCTGGCGAGCGCTGCATGGCAGTGTCCGTCGCAGTCCCCGTCGGAAAGAAGACGGCGGATGCCTTGGTTGAAAGACTCATCCCGCGGGTGGAGAGCCTGAAAGTTGGGCCATCGAGCGATACTCAGGCGGACTATGGCCCGATGGTGACGAAGGCGCATCTCGAGAAGGTCAAGGACTACGTGGATCTGGGAATCAAGGAAGGCGCCAAGCTCAAGGTGGACGGACGCAATTTCAGGCTCCAAGGGTATGAGAACGGGTTCTTCATGGGTGGTTGCCTGTTCGACGAGGTCCGGCCGGACATGCGCATCTACAAGGAAGAGATCTT
>DATARE010000082.1:0-5854 GCA_036264295.1 Micropepsaceae bacterium
CCGGAACCGCAGATTGGGCTCTGCATCGGCAGCGCCGCGCTGATGGTGTAATCGCCGGTGGGTTCGCCTAAATCTGTTCGGATGAATTGAAACCCAGTCCAATGAACAGGAACGCGCCGCGATATGGCCCAAAATTGCACCTTTATCTGCACCTTATTTTCTGATTTCAAAGATACAAAAACCCAGGAAAACGTCCGAAATTGTCTTCCCGAACCCTCGTTTCAAGGGGAGAGGGGGGTAGCATCCCGAAAATGCTCACGCCACAATGGCCGCACAGGGATGAAATGCCCCCGGACGGGATTTACAGCCATTAAAAAAGGGAACCGGGGCATATGACGAAGTGGGTTTACAATTTTGGCGCCGGGGCCGCCGAAGGCCGCGCCGATCTGCGCACGCTGTTGGGCGGCAAGGGAGCGAACCTTGCCGAAATGAGCAATCTTGGCCTGCCGGTGCCGCCGGGCTTCACCATCACCACTGAAGTCTGCACCTATTTCTATGAGCACGGGCAGACCTATCCGCCGGACCTGAAGGCGGCCGTGGAAGCCGCGCTCAAACAGGTGGGCGAGCGGGCCGACGGGCGGTTTGGCGACGCGACGCGGCCGCTGCTGGTTTCGGTGCGTTCGGGCGCCCGCGCCTCCATGCCGGGCATGATGGATACGGTGCTCAATCTCGGTTTGAACCCCGACACTGTCGCGGGGCTGGCCAAGCAGACCGGCGATGAACGCTTCGCCTATGATTCCTATCGCCGCTTCATCCAGATGTATTCGGGTGTCGTGCTGGAAGTCGATCATTCGCATTTCGAAGAAATTCTCGAAAACGAGAAAGAGGACAAAGGCGTCGAGCTGGATACCGAACTCGATGCCGAGGATTGGAAGCGCATCGCCGAGCTTTACAAGGCCAAGGTGAAACAGGTCCTGGGACGTCCCTTTCCCGATGATGTGAACGAACAATTGTGGTGCGCCATCGGCGCGGTGTTCGGCTCCTGGATGGGGGCGCGGGCGAAAACCTATCGCCGTCTCAACAACATCCCCGAAGATTGGGGCACTGCCGTCAATGTGCAGGCCATGGTGTTCGGCAATCGCGGCCCCACCTCCGCGACGGGCGTTGCGTTCACACGCGATCCTTCCACGGGCGAGCGCACGCTCTACGGCGAATTTCTCATCAATGCGCAGGGCGAAGACGTGGTGGCCGGCATCCGCACGCCGCAATCCATCACGGCGCGCGCGCGGATCGCGGGCGGTTCCAAACGCGCCTCCATGGAAGAGGCGATGCCCGAGGCCTTTGCCGAATTGTCGAACATTGCCGCGAAACTCGAAGCGCATTACCGCGACATGCAGGACGTGGAATTCACGGTGCAGGAAGGCAAGCTCTTCATGCTCCAGACGCGATCCGGCAAGCGCACGGCAAAGGCGGCCTTGCGCGCGGCGACCGAAATGGTGCGCGAAGGTTTGATCTCCGAAGACGAAGCCGTGATGCGGGTCGATCCAGCAGCGCTCGACCAATTGCTGCATCCCACCCTCGATCCCAATGCGCCCAAGGAATTGATCGCTACCGGCCTTGCCGCCTCCCCGGGGGCGGCATCGGGCGAAGCAGTCTTCACCGCCGATGAGGCCGAGCGCGCGGCCAGCGACGGGCGCGACGTGATCCTGATACGGCTCGAAACCAGCCCCGAAGACATTCACGGCATGCATGCGGCCAAAGGCATTCTGACGGTGCGCGGCGGCATGACGAGTCACGCCGCTGTGGTGGCGCGCGGCATGGGGCGCCCCTGCGTCACCGGCGCGGGTGCGCTCAAGGTGGACGCCGAGCATGGCACCATGACTGCGGGCTCCGTCACGATTGCGCGCGGCGAAATCATCACCATCGACGGCGCGGCGGGAAAGGTTTTCCGCGGCCGCGTGGCGACCTTGAACCCGGAAGTGTCAGGCGATTTCGCCAGATTGATGGAATGGGCCGATGCGCGGCGGCGGCTGAAAATCCGCACCAATGCCGACACGCCGAGCGATTGCGAAACCGCGCGCCGGTATGGCGCCGAAGGCGTGGGGCTGTGCCGTACCGAACATATGTTCTTCGATGCGCATCGTATTCTTGCCGTGCGGCAGATGATTTTGGCCGACGATGTGCAGGGGCGCAAAGCCGCGCTGGCCAAGCTGCTTCCCATGCAGCGCGGCGATTTCCTCAAGATATTCCGCATCATGGCAGGGCTTCCCGTCACCATCCGTCTGCTCGATCCGCCGCTGCACGAATTCATTCCCCATTCTGACGAAGAGATTGCCGAAGTCGCGAAGGCAGCCGGAGCTGAGCCCGCGAAATTGCGCGCGCGCGCCTTGGCGCTGGCCGAAACCAATCCGATGTTGGGGCATCGCGGCTGCCGTTTGGGCATCACCTATCCTGAAATTTACGAGATGCAGGCCCGCGCGATTTTGGAAGCCGCCCTCGATGCGCAAGAGGAAAGCGGCAAGGCGATCGACCTCGAAATCATGATCCCGCTGGTGGTGTTCAAGACCGAGCTGGATTTCCTGCGCGACCGGATTGCCGCCGTGGCGGACGCGGTGGCAACGGAACGCGGCACCAGGCCCGCCTACATGATCGGCACCATGATCGAGCTGCCGCGCGCCGCGCTGATGGCCGGAAAGATTGCGGAAACCGCGGAGTTTTTCAGCTTCGGCACCAACGATATGACGCAGACGGCGTTGGGTGTTTCGCGCGATGATGCCGGAAGTTTCCTCAGCGAATATCTCGCGCGCGGCTTTATCGAACGCGATCCTTTCGTATCCATCGATCGCGAAGGTGTCGGCGAATTGGTGCAGATCGCGGTGAAGCGTGGACGCGCAGTGCGGCCGAAATTGAAGCTCGGAATTTGCGGCGAACATGGCGGCGATCCGGACTCCATTCGCTTCTGCCATGAAGCGGGATTGGATTACGTATCGTGCTCGCCATTTCGCGTGCCGGTGGCGCGGCTTGCGGCGGCGCAGGCCGCTCTCGCCAACACCCGCGACAAGGACTGACGCTCCGACGTATACGGATGATCCTTCGACGGACGATTATAGGGAACCTGACGCCGCGTCACGAATTGACGGGTTTCGGGTTGACAGCCCGCCGCGCTCGCTGTTAGCAAGCTAGGACGAAGTGGGCCGATCGTGCTTACGAAGGGTAATGTCTGGCATGGTGAACCGATTTGTGAGGGCCCATCGGCGTGCGGATTGCGCGGTCGTCGGTGCTATAGCTCTCATGGCCATCAGCAGCGTTTCCGCTCACGAATTTAGTCTTTACACGAATGATTTGCAGTTGCTTGCGATGCTTCCGGATTCCATCACGGTGACATCGTCTCCTGTTGCGCTGGCAAAGGCCAGAAATGCGGCGGAATCCGAATGTCTCGCCGAGGTGCTTTATTACGAAGCGCGCGGTGAAGGCATTGACGGGGAAAAGGCGGTTGCGGAAGTCGTTCTCCAGCGCACGCAAAACCCGGATTATCCTGAGACCGTGTGCGGCGTCGTCTATGACGGGGCCCAGCCAGACCGGCACGATTGCCAATTCTCGTTTGCCTGCGACGGCTCGCTGCGCAAGCCCAAGGACCTGGCGGCGTGGAACCGCATGCAGGCGCTGGCGGAAAAGATCATGTCGGGAACGATGCGTCTTTCGGGAGTCACGGCACGGGCGACCGCCTACCACAGCGTGGATGTGACTCCGGGCTGGGCGGACACCATGATCAGGACCGTCCAGATCGGAAATCACGTCTTCTACAAGCGCAATCCGCTCGCACCCGCACGGGGCGTGCAAGTCGCTGCCAGCCCGATTGAATCGCTTTCCGGGTTCTTCACGCCACCGGTGCCGGGCCTCAGCGCCGCGGTTGCATCAGAGAAAATCCAACCCCAGATCCAGACTGCGGATGCTGTGGGTGATGGCTCCTGACGAAATATAATCGACGCCGGATTCCGCGATTTCGCGCACGCGCTCCAAGGTGACGCCGCCGGAAGCTTCCAGTGTGGCGCGGCCCTTGCTCATCGCCACGGCACGCTTCATCGTTTCGGGCGGCATGTTGTCGAGCAGGATGGCATCGATGCCGAGCCCGAGTGCGGTCTCGAGCTGCTCCAGCGTATCGACCTCGATTTCGATTTTGACCATGGGACCGATACGGCCGCGCAAAGCGCGCACCACGGCGTCGATACCACCCGCTGCGGCGATGTGATTGTCCTTGACCAGCACGGCATCGTCCAATCCAAAGCGGTGATTCAGCCCACCGCCACAGCGCACCGCATATTTCTCCAGCACGCGAAGGCCCGGCGTTGTCTTGCGCGTGCAGATGATGCGCGCTTTCGTCCCTGCCACGCGGGACACCAATTCATGCGTTGCCGTGGCTGCGCCGGACAGATGCCCCATGAAGTTCAGCACCACGCGCTCCGCCGTGAGAATAGCGCGTGCGGGGCCTTCCACGGACGCCACGATCTGTCCGGTTTGCGCCTCGCTGCCGTCGGCCAAACGCGGCGTCAGCCGGATTGCGGGCTCGATCAGCCGAAACGCCAGATCGGCCGCAATAAGGCCCGCGATCACGCCCGGTTCGCGCGCCGCGATCACGGCCCGCGCTAGCTGGTCCGGCGGAATGATCGCGTCGGAGGTGATGTCGCCGGCGCGCCCCAGATCTTCTTTCAGCGCGCGGCGAACCGTGGGCTCGATGAGAAGCGCATGCGGCGGGTTGGTGTGGGGAAGGGCGAGCCGGTCTTCTTGCTCAGGCAGGACGGCACCCATCAGGCCGCCTCACGCTGCAACCGGCGCACATTGGGTTTTACGCGCAGCATGGCTTCCACGGCAGCACGGGCACGCACGGCAATGGCGGGATCGACAACGACTTCGGTCGTCATCGTTTCCAGCGAATGCAGAATTTTCGGCAAGGTGATGCGCTTCATGTGCGGACAGAGATTGCACGGCCGCACAAACGACACATCGGGATATTCGACCGCGACATTGTCGCTCATCGAACATTCGGTCACCAGCACGACGCGTTTGGGCCGCTTCTTTCCCACATAGTCGATCATGCCCGATGTCGAACCGGCAAAATCCGCTTCCGCCACGACGTCGGGCGGACATTCGGGATGCGCGAGCACGATAAGGCCCGGATTGGCGGCGCGAAGCCCGCGAATATCCTCCACGGAAAAGCGCTCATGCACCTCGCAATGACCCTTCCAGGTGATGATCCTGACGGAGGTCTGTTTGGCCACGTTCTGCGCCAGGAATTCATCGGGGATCATGAGAACGCTATCCACGCCCCATTCTGCGGCAATCGATTCCACGACATCGACGGCATTGGAGGAGGTGCAGCAAATGTCGGATTCGGCTTTCACCTCGGCAGAGGTGTTGACATAGGTGATGATTGGCAAGCCCGGATAATTCTCGCGCAGCAGGCGCACATCGGCGCCGGTGATCGAAGAAGCCAGCGAACAACCGGCCCGCGTATCCGGAATCAGCACGGTCTTGTCGGGCGACAAAACCTTTGCCGTCTCTGCCATGAAGTGTACGCCGGCCTGCACGATGATCTTGGCATCGGTTTTCGCGGCTTCGCGCGCGAGCTGAAGCGAGTCGCCGACGAAATCCGCCACGCAGTGGAAAATCTCCGGCGTCATATAATTGTGCGCCAGGATGACCGCCTGCTTCGACTGCTTCAACGAATTGATCGCGGCGACATAGGGGGCGAATACCGGCCATTCGATCTCCGGCACCACATGGGCGATTCGGCCATAAAGGGGGGCTGTGGCTGCAGCGATAGCTGGCGTATAGGGCAGCGTAGACATGGCATTTATGCTCCTTTTGAGCATATATATGGGATCAAAAAAGGCCGGTTAAAGGACCGGCACCCCCT
>DATARE010000138.1:0-7592 GCA_036264295.1 Micropepsaceae bacterium
ACCGGTGGTTCGACCACTCTTTGCGACGCTCACCACCCCAAGCCGCTTTGGAAATCAAACGGGGCAACAGCATCTTATCGCGGCCATGTCATATCACCCTGGGGATTGGAAAAAAAGACCGGCGCATCACCAAAGAGACCACTGTTGGGCGCGCACGCCCGCCTCGAGCCTTCCTGGCCGCCTCGCTGTCGGCTAGCTTGCATGCCTGATGGCCGGCCTTGCCGGCATCCAACGGTGCCGGGCAAATGCTTAAAATTGCAATTGTCACTCCCTATTACAAAGAGAGCAGCGCAATTTTGCGCCAGTGCCACGAGAGCGTCCTGCGTCAAACCTACCCCTGCCAGCACATCTTGGTATCCGATGGTCACCCGAACGCGCTTTTCGACAACTCTCCGAATGCACACCACATCAAATTGCCCAAGTCGAACGAGGATAACGGCAATACCCCGCGCGCTGTCGGGGGAATGTTTGCGGACCGCAACGGGTTCGATGCCGTCGCCTATCTCGATGCGGACAATTGGTACGATCCAAACCATATCGAAACGATGGTTGCCGCACAGAAATCCAGCCTGTTTCCGCTCGTCGCGAGCAAACGCAAATTTGCCGATTTGGAAGGCAATCCGCTGGATGTCACGGAGAAGGACGAGGAAGCATACAATCACGTCGATACGAGTTGCTGGCTCATCTTGCGCTCCGCGTTCTATTTGCTTCGAACCTGGCTGATGCCCAAAGAGTTAAGCCCAATTTGCGATCGGATTTTTTTCTGCAAAGTGAGTCACGACCGCTTGCCCGTCGCGGCCACAAACTGCCGCACGGTCAATTTCAGGACGCAATATTTTCTGCATTACCAAGCTGCCGGTCTTCCACCCCCGCCCGGCGCGAAAACGACCGCGGAAATCATCAGAAAAGCAGACGCGTATTTGAACACCGAAAGAGGGGCCGCGGAGCTGAACAAGCTTCTGAGTTCCTCGGGCGCGCGCGTTTGAAGGATCGCGTTGCGATTTTTGTAGTCTTCATGTTGATAAGACCAAGCCCCTTAAAGTAATATCGATTTCAAAGTCCGTGACTGGCCGGAATTTTCATTTTGTTCGCATGGCCGAGATTTGCGGACAGATATTTCCGTGCGTACGTGGCGTACCCGTCGGTGTGTCTCCGTTGCAACAACTGGGAGAGAATGAAAGCTCCCGGCGCGAGAAGCGCTGTTGTTTGGTTGACGCGAATCGAGCCCTCTGCCTTTATTCAACGATGCCGGTTGGCTGCCACAAGAGGGGCAGTCCGTTGGAGCCGTTGAGTGTTCGCGCACTCCGCGGAGGGGAAGAAAATTAAGAGGACCAAGCCGTTAGCCGGTGAAAGCCGGAATTTTCGGCAGTCTGATCAACAGCAATGGATCGCCCATTCCGGCGTCCAGGGGGAGAAATCCAGATGAATCCTACAACATCCAAGCTTGCTACGCTCTTGGGGACGGCATCGTTGCTGACGATGGCCAATGCGATGGCGGTGCAGGCTCAGACCCAAACGGCGCAAGCCGGCCCCGCAGAAGTGCCCGAGCAGGTGCTGATCACCGGCTCGCTGATTCACGGCGCCGTCGCGGTCGGTGTTCCGGTCACCAATCTGAGCCCGCAGGATTTTGCCCAGACGGGCGCTCTCACCACCGCCGACCTCTTCCGCACCATTCCCGCGGCCAACGTGTCGCCGGGGCCGGTTGCAGTGCAGTCCGGTGCGAACATCGAAAGAGCCACTAAGGTCAACCTCCGCCAGCTCGACACGGGCAACGCTACCCGGTCGCTGCTGATGGTCGACGGCGTTCGCGTTCCGGGCCAGGGCAACGGCACGTGCGAAATCGATCCCTCCATCATTCCGGCGCTGTCGCTGGAACGCATTGACATCCTGCTTGACGGCGCATCGGCCACTTATGGTTCGGATGCCGTCGCGGGCGTGATCAACGTCGTTCTGAAGCGCGGCTATGACGGCGCTGTGAGCCAGGTTCGGTTTTCGACCGCAGCCGGCGGTCAGCAGCGCTACCAGGCTTCGCAATTGTGGGGCCGTACCTGGGATGGCGGCGACATCACGCTGAGCTATGAGTGGTATGATGAATCGCCGATCAAGGGGAATGCGCATTCCAACCTGACGGTGGACTTCACGCCGTGGGGCTTGAACAACAGAATTCCGCTTACGTCCTCCATGCCGGGTGTCATTTCGCGCGCCAATTTCGCGGTTGGCGGTGGCGTGTCATCCACTGGCGGTGGCGCACCGACGGCCAATCCTGGCCTCGGTTACGGCACGTCGGGCTCCTTGGGTACGCTGTGCGGCAACTGCTTTGCCATTCCCGCCGGCAGCGGTCATGCCTTTGATCCGACGCTCAACTCCGGCCTCGGTCCTTTGGCGCCGTCGCAATTGGGGCTTCCCTATTCGGTCTACACCGCCAATGGTGGCACCAATGCCTTTGCCAACGAATTCAATCCTTACAGCATTGCCTGGTATTCTGCTGCGCAGCAAAGAAATGGCGGCGCCATCACCATCGACCAGCGGCTGACGAAGGATGTCACCTTCTATGGCGAAGGTTTCTACAGCAACCGCCGCGCGCAATATCTCAACCCGGCGAATATCAGCCCGGACAGCAACAATCTGGTCTCGGTCGCGGTGCCGACCTGGAACCCCTATTATCCGATCGGTGCTGGCGCCGGGACGCTGCGGGTCAACTATTCGCTGGCCATAGAGCATCCCTCCCTAACGTCCGCATATGAAGTGGCCGACCGCTATTTGGGCGGTTTCCATATCGCTCTCCCGGGTGATTGGAACGGCGACATCTATTATTCGGAAACCTATGATTCCAGCTCGAACAATGTCGGCGGCGTCGTGAACCCGAACGCCGTGTCGGCCGCATTGGGCTGGACTATTCTACCGTCGGCGGCTTCCGGCACAGGTCCGTCCTTTGGAACCTGGACAAAGCCTGGCGCAGTTCCGTACCTGAACCTGTTCTGCGACGCGCGGGTCATGCAGTGCAACTCGCCCCTCACCGAAAATTACATGACGGGCATCCGGAAGTTCGACGAGAAATACTGGATCAACGAAAAAGGCGCCAAGTTCGACGGCCCCTTGTTCGACCTTCCCGGCGGGCAGGTGAAGGCCGCCGTCGGCTTCACCTATACGACCTCAAATTGGAACTTCAAGACGCTGGACAGCACCACGGCGCCGAACCTGCTGGCAGGTCTCGTCAATGAAACCATCGTGCGGCATGTCTGGGCAGGATTTGCTCAGGTCAACGTGCCGATCGTTGGAGACAACAACAAGCTCCCGTTCATTGAAAAGTTGAATTTGGAAGCTTCGTGGCGTCACGACCAGTACAGCGATTTCGGCGGCACCAGCAATCCGAAACTGGCTCTCGACTGGTCGCCAATCGATTGGTTCACTTTCAAATTCGCCTGGGGCACGAACTTCCGTGCACCGTCGGTGGGTGAAACCTCGCGTCTCGCAAACAACGCCATCGCAATCCAGAACAATTCCAGCCTGGGTTCGAACGGAAACATCACCATTAGTTCGACTCCAGGTGTCGGTTCGGCCTTCGGCAGATTGGTCAGTCCGGGTGCAGGGCTGACGGGTTATGTCGGATCGAACACGCCTGAAGGTATCTCGATGAATGGCGGTGCCGGTCCGGTTGTGGCGGCAGGATGGCGTTCCATTACGGGAATCAATTCCAACGGACAGGTGCTTCAACCCGAGAAGGCGTCGAACTACGCCATTGGCGGCGAATTCGCGCCCACCAATTTCCTCAAAGGGTTGGATATCCAGGCCACGTGGTACAGCATCAAGCTGACCAATCTGTTGCAGAGCTTCGGCAATCCGCAAACCGCTTCGCTCAATGACGCGAATATTGGCTTTGCCTATATCGTACCGACCGACTTCGTGACCAAGGCCGGCTTGCACACGGCGCCGGGCGATCTCCAATGCCACAACAACAACACCCCGGGCGCGGCTGCGATCGGTGGTATTGCGGGTTCGGGTGCAGCAGGGTGTCCGGAATTCGAAGCCATGGTGGTTGGGATTATGGCCGATCCAAGAAATACGGTACCGGCGACCGAACAAACGAGCGTCCTTTGGCTTAACGACGGTGGCACGTTCAACCTTGGTTACCAAAAGCTGCAAGGGATCGACTGGACGGCGAGCTACGACTTCGATTTGGGTGATTTCGGCGCGTGGAACGCGGGTATCACCGGTACCTATTATCTGCATCAATACATCCAGGCCGTGCCGGGCGCACCGGTGTTTGATTCTTTCCACACCAACATCGACAACGGCAACGTGCAAATGCTTGGCGTCGAAAGCCTGCCTCGGATGCGTTACCGGGCGCGCTTGGGGTGGAGCGATGGACCGTGGAGCATCACCGGCTTCATGGACTATCAGGCTCATTTCTTCCACACGCAAAATGCGCCGCCGAACGTCAACAATCAGTGCCAGTCTGCGGGTGGCACGGCGCCGGGCGGTACGTTCCCGTGCTTGGTGACCGGCTACACCAACGTCGAGCCGGCGTGGACCACGTTCGACCTGTCGCTGGGGTATGACACGGGCGATGATCCGGCGAACGATTACCTGAAGCACATTGGGGTACAGCTCGTGGTAAGCAACCTCATGGATAAGCATCCTGCATTCGAATATCGTATCGGGACTGGCGGTGGTAACCCCGCAGCCATGGACATCTTGAAGCCAGACAACGGCCGTCAGATTTCGCTTATTCTGACCAAGACCTGGTAAGAACGTTAATTGCCTGAATGGGGGCCGCAGCTAGAAATGGCTGCGGCCCTTTCTTTTTGGCTGGATGACGCGAGAGGCGGCAATATTGGCAGCCTTGCCATTTTGCCGCATGATGGCTGTTGCAATCTTTGGGTGCGTGTTTGCGCCCTGTCGCTTACATGGATGCTTCTGGGGAGGAAACAATGGTGAGACTATTTGCTTCGGTTTGCGTTGCGGCACTTCTCGTGACGCCTGCTTTTGCTTCCCTTCAAGTGGGTGCCAAGGCGCCTAACTTTTCAACCACTGCATCCATGGGTGGCAAGCAGTTCAAATTCGCGCTTGCGGATGCGCTGAAGAAGGGCCCGGTGGTGCTCTATTTCTATCCGGCGGCGTTTACACCCGGCTGCACCATTGAGGCGCATAATTTCGCCGACGCGATGGACGATTTCGGGAAGCTCGGGGCTACGGTGATCGGGGTTTCACACGATTCCATCGCGACGCTGGATAAGTTCTCGCTCACCGAGTGCCGCAGCAAATTCCCTGTCGCGGCGGATTCGAATGCGACGATCATGCGCAACTACGATGCTGTTTCGACGGGCAATCCGGAATATGCGCAGCGCACATCCTATGTGATTTCACCGGAAGGTAAGGTCCTCTACACTTACACGGCGAACGATCCGACGCATCATGTTGAATACACTATGGCTGCGGTGCAGAAATACGTTACCGAACATAAGCATTGAACCGGGCGAGCGGCGCGGCTGACGGCGGTCGCGGATCTCAGCGCGGTGCGTTTCGTTCGATCCAGACGGCAAACGCTTGGAGGAATTTCCCGAGGAAGTCTCGGGTGGAGCTGTTTGTCATTTTGCCGGCGTCGTCGAACAGCTTGTCGGCGCCGCCGATATAGGCTTCCGGCTGGGGCATTGCGGGCATATTGAGAAAGACCAGTGATTGGCGGAGATGATGATTGGCGCCGAATGCGCCAATTGCCCCCGGTGACACGCTCACAATTCCGGCGGGTTTTTTGTCGAAGACGCTTGCCCCATAAGGACGCGAACCCACGTCGATTGCATTTTTGAGAACGCCGGGAACGGAGCGGTTATATTCGGGGGTGACAAAAAGCACAGCCTGCACAGGGCGAATACGGTCGCGAAATTGGACCCATTCCGGGGGTGGTGTTGCTGGATCCAAATCCTGGTTGTAATGGGGCAATTGTCCGATTTCGACAATTTCGAGCCGGAGTGTGGTTGGCGCGAGTTCGGCGAGGGCTTTTGCTGTTTTTCGGCTGAAGGATTCCTTGCGCAAACTGCCTACGAGAACCGCAACATCATATGTGGTGCTCATAAGTTCCGCCTCTCATTAAGCTCGGGGAATGGTAACGCGCTTGGGTCCAAAACGTGTCCTAAAACGCAGGTCCTGCGCCTTTGCAGGGACAATTGGGCTCTGCTTTATCGGTTTCAGGTGGGAGAGAAAATCATGCTGCATTTTGAGAGCCTTGGATTAATCGAGGCCGAAAAGGCAATCGCCGGCGGCATGGCAGCGGCCCGATCGCTCGGCAAGGCGATGGCCTTTGCCGTCGCGGACCAGGCCGGTGAGATGATTGCGACGGTGCGAATGGATGGCGCGCATCCCCGTATTTTGCGCCATTCGATCCGCAAGGCCTACACGTCGGCGTTCATGTGCCGGCATACGCTCAGCTTCAAGCGGGATCTGAAAGAACGCGATGGCGCGCTCGACCAATGGGGAGATGCCAATCTCACGACGCTGCCGGGCGGCCTGGTGGTGCAGCGGGACGGCAAATTCCTAGGTGCGGTAGGCACGGGCGGCGGAGGACCGGACGATGAACGGGTCGCGCGCGCCATGGTGACTGCCATGGGGCTCGAAGTCGTCGAGGACGCGCGAACACGGGGCTGATTGGCCCTTCAGGCAAAGTCGAACCAGCTCGTAATGATGTATTTGTCCTGCGTGGGAGACACGATGCCCCGGTGCAGATGCGTCCAGTCGACGGGCCATATCAACGTTAAGCCCTTTCGGGGTTGGGCGGTAATTTTCTGATAGAAGAATTCCGTCCCGCCTTCGTCCGATACGTCGTTCAAATAGGTCATGAAAACCAAATGCCGGTTTACCGATGGCGCCATCTTGCCGATGCGTTCGGTATGCCAGGCCTTGTATCCCGCGCCCGGGCGATAATATTGCAGGTTGATGTTTTCGATAATTCCCCACGGGTTGACCAGGCGCGCATAGGTGTAGCGGTCGGTATATTGCTTCACGACCTCGTAGAGATTGATGATGTATTTGCGCACGACCGGCAATGAGAACTGGTCCGGCGTGACGATCAGATCGAGCGAATCCTTTATGTCGATCTTGACCTCTCTGTCATGCCCGATCTCGCCGGGAACTTTGGCGTCGCTGCTTTTGAAAAAATCGATCAATTCATCGCAGACTTTAAGATCTGGAATATACCAGGCCCCTATGAATGATTTCTCGCCGCCCAGTTGCACTTCCATCATTCCGAAAATCTCCTAGGCTCATCTCGCATGTGCGGCCCATGAAGGCTGTTTTGCTGTGCAGTCTGCGCAGACTATAAATACTAAAGCACGGGTGCCGGCCGATGCGGAAGGCAAACCCCACTATTTGGGAACAACATCGATGCGCAAATCCATCCGTCTGCCGCTTGCCGAATCCTGGCTCGCCAAAGGGCAGGAGCCGATTGTCGCCACACAAATCGGCAATCTACTTTACACGTCGGGCGTTCCAGGGATCGATTTGAAGACGGGTCAGCTGCCGGACAACCCGGAGCGGCAGTTCGCGGTCGCTTTCGACAATCTCATGGACCTGCTGCAAAGGGCGGGCGCCGGACCTGA
>DATARE010000177.1:0-1567 GCA_036264295.1 Micropepsaceae bacterium
TCGACAGGCACCATCGACCACCGCACGGGAGTGGAGACCCCCGCCGAATTGATGAAGCGGAACGCATCCAGGCTGTTGTAGGCCGCATCCGCAAAGCCTGACGAGAACGGATGCGCCCTGATGACCGCCATTGCGCGGACTGTTTCGGGATGCACCTCGAGGAATGCCTGGACGTTCGCCGGATCCGGCTTGCCAGTTTTTGGGTCAGGCTTCATCGCTATGAGCTGATCATAGAAGCCCCGCGCATCCTTCACCACAAACACCGGAATGTCGTTCATGCCTGTGCGCCAGATTTCGCCATCTGGCAGCGTGAAATTGAGGGCCATGCTGCGCACCGCATTCGGCCCGTCAGGCATCATGGGCTTGCCGCCTGCCAGCGCGAAGCGGCCGAACACCGGCACCCGCCCGGGCTTGAACACCATGGCCTTGGAAAGCCGCACGCCAGCGCCGCTGCTGTCGAACCAGCCCAACAGGCAGACGCCTTTAGCATGGTTGCGGCGGAACCCGGGATACAGGCCGTTCACCGCCTGGAATGTGTCGATCATCCGGGTTTGGTCGAGGCGGCCAGGCGAAAGCCAGCTCCCCGCCCAGGCAAAGCACGCGGCGATCACAAGCATTGCTGCAGCAATGACGCTGAGCCGGGCCAATGCGGCTCGCGTCAGAAGCGCGTGGAGACTATAGCGCTCGGCGGAATCTGCCTGCTGCCGGGGATCGCTGTTTGTCATAGAAGTACCATCCAAAAGAGGCTTGTCATAGAATACCATCCAAAAGAGGCGTCAGGAATACTGTCTCAAGAAGGCAATTTTTCCGACGCGCGAATGTCACTCAACGCGCCCTTGGCCCGGCGCGAAGAAGCGCAGGCGGTAGCTGGCCTCGGTCGAATTCCTTCCAGCGTGAAAAAGAAACATCATAGCGCGAAAAGGCCCGATCGCCGGTGGTCTTGGCGAGCTCGGCGCCCGAAATGACCTGAAAGCGCCCAAAAGCGCCTCTCAAAACTCATTCTTGATTCCTGCCTCTCAAAAAGCTGCGTATAGGGCCGTGCAGAAGTCAAGATTTATGCAAGAAAATTAGCCCGTTGATTATCAAAAGCATATTTTGTTGCAATAGCCTGCTGCGAAATTGGAAGCGGTGCCGGGGCAGAGTATCATTCATTTCAGCTTAAGCTTGATTTCCCAGCGGTGCCGAGTTTCGTCACTCGCGGTCCAGAGAATCCCAACGTCAGGCCGGGACAGTTGCGAATCGTGTTTATGGGAACCTCGGAATTCGCGGTGCCCACGCTCGCCGGACTCATAGCCCAGGGTCACGTTGTGGCGGCGGTCTATACCCGTGCGCCAAAACCCGGCGGGCGGCGCGGCCTCGAACTCCTGCCTTCCCCGGTTCATGTGGCGGCGCGGCGTTTTGGCATCGAGGTTCTCACACCCCATACACTCCGATCCGGGGACGCCGCCGCAACTCTGCGCGGATTTAAACCCGATGTCGTCGTGGTCGCCGCCTACGGGTTGATCCTGCCAAGAGCCATTCTCGATGTTCCGGCGAAAGGCTGCCTCAACTTGCACGCTTCGCTGCT
>DATARE010000192.1:0-5313 GCA_036264295.1 Micropepsaceae bacterium
TCGACCAGCGCCGTGCACGGAATGCATGACAATGAGCTTTGCCTTCGCCGCGGCAAAACGCGGATACATCGACGGGTCCGCAAAACCCTGAATGTCGTTGAGATAATCGATCCCCTCATCGAGCGCCCAGCCCTGCGTCTCCGATGAAAAGCTATCGACCGAAATCTTCCAGCCGCGCTCTTTTCCTGCCAGGACGATGGGAGCAAGCCGGCCGATCTCGATCTCGGGTGAAATCGGTTCCGAACGCGGATTGCTGGATGCGCCTCCAATGTCGAGGGCGTCGGCACCATCGGCAATGAGCTTGCCAGCGTGCGCCAACGCCGCTTCGGGATCGAGAAACCGGCCGCCATCGGAGAAGGAATCCGCGGTGATATTCAGTATGCCGAACAGGACTGTCATGGCACATGCCCGTACGGCGACACGCCGCACCACAAATTGCGTATCACCGCACGCGCGCCCCTATGAATTGTTTTGCCCGAAAACAGGGGTGGGGGTCCCCCCCTCACGTTCCCGGCTGGGGCTCGGGGGAGATGGTGATGCCGGGTTCGCGCGCGCGTCCCGCTTGCGGCACGGTCGCAGCCGGGCGGGGTTGCGCGCCAGAGGAGTCCGGTTCCTCGTAGGGCGTGCGCACGGGACGTTCGCCGCGCATCAAGCCTTTCAGCTCGTCGCCGGTCAGCGTCTCATATTCGAGCAGACCCTTGGCAAGGATGTGCAGCTCCTCGATCTTGTCCTGAAGGATCTGCTTCGCCCGCGTATAGGTTTCCTCGATGATACGGCGCACTTCGGAGTCGATCTTCTGTGCGGTGGCCTCGGATACGCTTTGCGTGCGCGATACCGAGTGGCCCAAGAACACCTCTTCCTGATTCTCGCCATAGGAAATGGGACCCAGCGCATCGGACATGCCAAAGCGCGTCACCATGGCGCGTGCCATGCGCGTGGCCATTTCGATGTCGGATTGCGCACCGGTCGTGACCTTGTCGTAACCGAAGATCAGTTCCTCCGCGATACGGCCGCCAAATGCGACGCACAGATCGGCGTAAAGCTTTTGCCGCGTCAGCGAGACCTGATCGCGCTCGGGCAAGCGCATAACCATACCCAATGCACGTCCGCGCGGAATGATCGTCGCCTTGTGAATCGGATCGGAGCCGACCACCGTCAAAGCGACCAATGCGTGACCGCCTTCGTGATAGGCCGTGAGCTTCTTTTCCTCATCCGTCATGGCAAGCGTGCGGCGCTCCGCACCCATCATGACTTTGTCTTTCGCGTCTTCGAATTCGACGCGGCTGACAAGCCGCTTGCCGCGGCGCGCCGCCAGCAATGCCGCTTCGTTGACAAGGTTGGCCAAATCCGCGCCGGAGAATCCCGGCGTGCCGCGCGCGATGACCCGTGCGTCGACATCGGGTGAGAGCGGCACCTTGCGCATGTGGACTTTCAAAATCTTCTCGCGGCCCGACAAATCCGGATTCGGCACGACAATTTGCCGGTCGAAACGGCCGGGGCGCAACAGCGCGGGGTCCAGCACGTCCGGCCGGTTGGTGGCTGCGATCAGGATCACGCCTTCATTGGCTTCGAACCCGTCCATTTCGACGAGCAATTGATTCAGCGTCTGTTCGCGTTCGTCATTGCCGCCGCCAAGTCCGGCGCCACGGTGACGTCCCACCGCATCGATTTCGTCGATGAAGACGATGCAGGGCGCGTTCTTCTTCGCCTGTTCGAACATATCGCGCACGCGGCTCGCGCCGACACCCACGAACATTTCGACGAAATCCGAACCCGAGATGGTGAAGAACGGCACATTGGCTTCGCCAGCAATGGCACGCGCGAGCAATGTCTTGCCGGTGCCCGGAGGGCCGACCAACAGCACGCCTTTGGGAATGCGTCCGCCCAGCTTCTGGAATTTCTGCGGGTCCTTCAGGAAGTCGACGATTTCGACCAGATCTTCCTTGGCTTCATCCACGCCCGCGACATCCTCGAACGTCACGCGTCCCTGACGCTCGGTCAGCATCTTGGCCCGGCTTTTGCCGAAGCCCATGGCCTTGCCGCCCCCGGCCTGCATCTGACGCATCAGGAAGATCATCACCGCCACGAAGAGCAGCATCGGGAACCAGTTAATGAACACCGACAGGAGGGTGATGTTGTCGCCTTCCGGGCGCACCTTGATGTCGACATTGTGCTCGAGCAGGCGGCCCGTCAGCGACGGATCGTCGGGAATGTCGGTCGAAAATTGCGTGCCGTTCTTGAATTGGCCTTCGACATGGGTTCCCGCGATGTTGACACTCTTGATGCCGTCGGAAACCACCTGCTGGTTGAATTCGCTGAAGGAAATCGGCGTGCGTGCACCCTGACGGTTGCCCGGCCCCTGGAACAGGTTGAACAGCGCCACCAGCAGCAGCGCGATGATGATCCAGAGTGCCAAATTGCGGAAATTATTCACGGCCGACCTCTTTTGCGGGCTCGTCGTCGAACAGATCAACGGAAATGCGGAGCATCCGTTCAACAGATAGGTATTTGTATACTCTCTTGCCAGTCAGGAAACGGTTAACAAATCCATCAGAGCGGGCGAATGCGCCCTTTCTGGGGCGGATTTTTCGGATTCCTAATGCATTTTACAGCCGTACTATGGTCCAGCGCCGCGTGGTTCGCATTGATGTCGCTCAAACCGGTCCTTCGCCCCGCTTCGCGGACGACCAGCAAGGTTCCCGGACCAAAGGCAGCCCGCGTCTTGGGCGCCTTGCCGACACGGCAGCCCATCAATGTCCGGGCGGTGAACCCGCCAGCCGAAATCGCCTCGTACAGGGCCTCCAGCCGCTCGAAACGGGGCCGGTAGGCCTTGCCGGAAACGCGCATCAGGACGGCACAGAGCGCCCTGAGACCGATTTCGCGGTGGCTCCCGAGCAGGGCCGTGGCGTCGAGGAGCGCGAAATTCCGCTCGATTCGAGCATGACGGCCAAGAAAATCCTCGGTGCTCGCCTCCAAGGCCTCCCGAGCCCGGGCCAAATGCCGCGCGGCTTCGGCAAGACGAAGCGCCGGAACACCGGCCGCTTCGAGCTGAGGCAGGGCCTTTCGAACACGGACCCGCGCATAGCGCGAATCGGCGTTCATCGGATCTTCGAGCCAACTCGCAGCTTGGGACTGCAGATAGGCGCGCAACTCACCCCGCCCAATGTCGAGCAAAGGCCGCAACAGGTGCACGGCGCCGAAACCGGCAACCGGCAGGGGGCCCCGCGCCCGCATGCCGGAGAGACCATCGACTCCACTGCCCCGCCCAAGCCGCAGAAGAAACGTTTCGGCTTGGTCTTCCCTGGTATGGGCAAGGAAAAGATTCGCCACGCCGTGATCCGCGCACCAGCCGCCCAGCAGACGGTAACGCGCGCGCCGGGCCTGATCTTCGATGTTCGATACCGGCTTTCTGCCCTGCCAATGCAAAACATGTACGGGCAGGCCCAGTGCTTTGGCCCATCGCGCCGCCAGTGCCGCCTCTCCTTCCGATTCGGGCCGCAGATCGTGATCCACAACAAGAACCGTGGGCGGCCGCGCGCCTTCGCGCGCAGTCCAATCCGCGAAAAGCCGCATCAAGGCAACCGAATCGCCTCCACCGGACACCGCCAGCGCGCAATTGTCGCCGGAGGAAATTCCAAGCTGCGTCAGCGCGCGCGCAAAATGCCGCGTCAGATCGGTTGTTGGATCACTTGCACTTGTTGGCGGTGCGTTCGGCTTTGGCGCGCGTCGCGACGGCGGGCGAAACATCGGGATATTTTGCGGGGAGCGCGGCAAGAGCGGCACAGCCTTCTTTCATTTGCCCGAGCTCGAACAACGAAAGTCCGAGCTTCAACATGCCTTCGGGCGCGTGTTGGGCCTTGGGATATTTCTTCAGCAGCTCCGCAAAATCCCGCGCCGCTTCCGGGTAATCCTTTTTGGCAGAATAGGCGATGTCGCCGGTCCAATACAGCGCGTCGGGGGCACGATCTTCATCGGGGTGCGCATCGGCAAATTTGCGGAACGCATCGCTTGCCTGATCATATTGCGCCCGCGACAGCAGGTTCATGGCACCGTCGAATTCGCGCTTGGGGTCGGAGGGCGGTGCGGGTTTCGGGAATGCCGCACCGGCGGGAATCTGACCGAGATTGGCCGGCGGTGCACCCCGGAGCGGCGCCGTATTCTGGTCGGGGCTGAGGGACGCGAGCGCCGCGCCATTGTCGGGGCGCGGGGGCATGTCGGAAGGCGCCAGAAGCGCCTCGCCACTGGCGGGCGGTGCTGCGATTTGCGCTGTGGCCTGGAGATCCATCTGCTTCTGCAAACGGTCGGTCTTCTGCGAGAGCTGATCGACCTGGTGGCCGATTTCTTCCATCTGGCCCGTCAGCCGGCCCAGACTGTCTTCGAGATCCCCCAATCGCCGCATCAAAGGATTCAAATCCGGGATGGCGGGCATTTGCGCGTCTGGCACCGGCGCTGCGGCAGGTGGCGGCGCCGCATCGGCGGATGCCGCCGGTGCCGGCCCGGCGGTGCCCGAACGCCGGAACGTCTCCGCCTGCACGTCGTGCAGGTCGCGCTCCAGCCGCTGAATCCTGGCCATCAGATCGCGCGCATCGATCACTTGCACATTCGATGCGGCAGAGGCGGTTTGCACCGCGCCCAACGATACGAAGCCCACGAACAGCGCCGCCGCCGTTTCCATCCACCGCTTGCGCATCGCTGTCATCGGCTTGCCTCCCTTTTGAGGAATCGGAGGTAATCCTAACTCGAAAGATGGTGGAAATAGGGCTTCATGACTGTTGAAAAAATGGGGACCGGAGATTCTCCGGTCCCCATGATTCCCACCAAGGCCGATTACGAAACGCTACCGCTCTTGATCGTCGAGACGCCGCGCCGGTTCTGAGCCCAACAGGCGTCGTTCGATTCGACACAGACCGGACGCTCCTTGCCATACGAAATCGTATCGAGCCGGGCACCCGATACACCCAAGCTTCCGAGATAGTCCTTCACGGCCTGAGCACGGCGTGCGCCGAGCGCGAGATTGTATTCGCGCGTACCGCGTTCGTCGCAATGACCTTCAATGGTCAAGGTCACGGCACCGAAACGCTGCAACCAAGCGGCCTGCTTCTGCAGAACTGCGCGGGCGCGGTCGTCGAGATCGGATTTGTCATATTCGAAGAAAATACGATCGCCCACATTCACCTGAAAATCCTGAATGCTGCCGGGCACGATCGATTGCTGTACCGGTGCCGGCGGACGCGGCGGAGGCGTTGGCGCAGCAGGCGGAGGCGGCGCAGGCGGTGGCGGAGCTTCCATCATTTTCTCCGCGCACGCTGAGAG
>DATARE010000230.1:0-3544 GCA_036264295.1 Micropepsaceae bacterium
CGCAGCCTTAAGGCGTAACCTTAACCCCGAGTATGGCGAAAACGTGCCCGCTGCCGAAATCCGGGTGGAGGCGGTTAACACTTGTAGGGCAAAGGCGCGCCTTCAGGCTGCGCTGATCTACAGCTACAACGACACCGGCCACATCTATGCCAATGTCTCGGACCGCGCGCGCTTTCCAACGATTTTTGAGCGCTTCAGCACCCGCTTCGGCACGACACTGTCGAATCCGAACCTGAAAGCGGAACGCGCTATCAATTACGAGATCGGCGGCGGCGACATGTTCTTCGGCAACACGCGGCTGGATGCGGCTGTGTTCTACAGCGACGTCACCAATGCGCTGGAAAATGTGCCGGTCACTTTCTGCGACACAACATCCACCACTGCCAAGAATTGCACAGGTGCCGGCGGCGTTCCCGGCACAGTTGTCATTCCAGCCCCGATGCAGACCCAGAATGCCGGCGACGGCAAATATTACGGTTTTGAATTCTCGGCCGACATCACCATCACGGAAAATTTGCAGGCCGGTGTTCGCTACACCTATATCAACCGCAATATCGATGCACAGAATCCCATCAATCCGCCGCTGCCCGCGAATTTTCACCTTACGGGCCTGCCCTACAGCCAGGTCTTCGCCTATCTGACCTGGGATGTGACGCCGCAATTCAGCATCACGCCGAACATTCAATTGGCGAGCGACCGCTGGTCGAACCTCAGCGGCAATCCCAATGTCTTCCTCAAAACCGGATCGTTCTTCCTGCTGAACTTTGAAGCGGACTACGCCTTTACCGACAAGATCGATGTCCAGATCGGCGCGCGCAATCTGCTCGATGAAAACTATCAGCTGACGGCCGGATTTCCGTCGGAAGGGCGAAACTTCTTCCTCAATCTGCGCCTGCGGTCTTAGGGGGCCGGCGGCGGCCTCAAGATTTGCGTAGAAAGATGACGGAATTCGCGCCGATGGGATCATCCGCGAAATAGACCGTCCCGGCTTTGAGCCCGATGATCGTCTCGATCTCGAAATGGCGGCCGCAGCTCGACCGCAATTCGTCAAGACTGAATTCGTGGATATGGGCAGGCGTGAGCGGGATATGGCCGATGCTGTTTTGCGGCGTCGACAGAATCGCCCGGCCACCCGGTTTCAGGACCCGCTTCAATTCGCCCAGATAGAGATCGACATCGTCCATATGTTCGATGGTCTCCATACTGACCACCACATCGAAACTGTTGTCCGGAAAACGCGTCGCGGTCACATCTTCGCAAGAAAACGTCAGATTGGCGCGCGGGAACAGCGTGCGTCCTTCGTCGAGTTTTGCCCGATCGAGGTCCGCGCACATCACCGAGGCCGCCACTTCCGCCATGATATTGCCGCCAAATCCCTTGCCCGAAGCAATGTCCAAAACACAATCGTCCGGTTTGAGATGGCGCCGAGCCAGGACATAGTGAAATGAAATCTGATCGCCCGCGCCGATGGATTTGCGCGTCACCTCATTGTGGTCCTCGTCGAAGGCACGCATCAGTTCGGCGCGTATTTGCGACAAGAGCGCGTTTGAAATTTGCGGCGGCGGAACGAACGTCGTGCGCAACCCGGATTCGGCGCGCATGGCGAGAAACTTCGGATGCACCCAATGCGGGGCTGCGCTTTCCGCCGGCATTTGCGAAAGCATGCGGTCCATGTGACGCAGCGCGCCCACCCGCCACACCTCGCCGGTCAGCGGCGGCGGAAAATCGTCCGGCGATTTCGCCAGATCGAGTGCCTCCGCTTCCGCGACCGCAAGGAGGTCCCGGATTACGCCGTGCTGGAAAAAACAGTGCAGCCCGTCCACGCGAAGGACGAGATCGTCCTCTCCCAGATCCTCTGTCGCCGCGATCATTCGCTTCAGCGGCTTGTCGTCGAAGCTGTACGACACCTGGCAATCCTCGACGGACCGGGCAATCGCATCGAGCCCCCCGCGATCGAAGTGCGGCGCCACGATGCGGATTGGTGTGTCCGGAAAGAACTGTCTCACCTGGGCCACGCAGCGCTGAACGAGAGGTTCGCCGTCAAGCATGCGCATGCACCGATCCGGGCCGCCCGACCATGACAAGGAGCTTGCCTGCAACAACACCGCGGCAGGATTCGGATCGGCAGACCTGCGAGACATTTCCTGACCTTTCGAATGTGCTCGGAAAATCGCGATGGTCCGGCACAATCCTCGTTACGTGGTTAAGTCCATCTTAACGCGCCCGCCTTTACCTATAGGGACATGAAAATGGCCGTGACGAACCGGGAGGGTGATGCCTATGGCGCGGGGTTGAAACTCGCGCAGCAGGGCCGGCACGCCGAAGCCATTGCATCCTTTGAGCGCGCGCTCGCTGTTCGCCCCGACGATGTTCGCGTGCTGTTTGCGCTTGGCAATACCGCCGAGGCCATCGGCCATATCGCGGCGGCGGAAAACTTCTTCCGCCGCGTGTTGGCGCAGGAACCGGACAGGCTCGAAGCGCTGGTCAATCTCGGCAATCTCTTGCGCACGGCAAGCCGCACCACCGATGTGATTGAACTTTTGAAGCCGGCCCTCGAACGAAACCCCGCCGAGCCCGCGCTGTGGCTTACGCTGGGGTCCGCGCTCAACCAGGCCGGCGATGCCAACACTGCCGAAACTTTCTTCCGGGAGGCGCTGCGCCTTTCACCCGATTATTGGCCGGCGCTTGGAAATCTTGCCGATTTGCTGGCGGACCGCGGCGCCATGGACGAAGCCCTGGCGATGTATGGGGAAGTGCTCCGCAACGATCCGCATAATGCGCAAGCCCGCCTCAATCGTGCGGTTCTGCTTCTGGTTTCGTGCGACCTCAAGCAAGGCTGGGACGATTACGAATATCGGCTGCGGGTCAAGGGGCGCGCGATTGCGCGCGATCACGGTCTTCCGGCATGGAACGGCACGATAACGCCGAATATGCGCGTCCTGGTTACGGCGGAACAAGGAATCGGCGACCAGCTCGCCTTTGTGAGCCTGATACCGGAATTCGCCGAAAAGCTTGCGGCGCAGGGCGGGCGCGTGATTTTGGAAGCGGAACCGCGTCTCGTCCCCCTGCTCGCGCGATCGTTTCCGAATGTGCAAGTCCACGCTTGCGAAATGGAAACCCGCGGCGGACAGAAGCTCGCCTATTATCCTTGGCTGAAAGCGCTTGGCGGCGCTGATTGTGCCGTCGAGATGGGGTCTTTGCCAAAATTCCTGCGCGGATCGCTCAGCGACTTTCCAGCGAACCATGCCTATCTCCTGCCGTCCCATGAACGTGCGCATTGGGCGGACTGGCTCAGAACCATGGGACCGCCACCCTATATCGGCCTCTGCTGGCGCAGCGGCTTGCTGGGAGGCATGCGCAATATCCAATACGCGCCGCTCGATGCCTGGGGAACATTCCTGGCTGCCGTTCCAGGCACGCTGGTTTCGCTGCAATATGACGCCCGCGCGGAAGAGATTCACGCCCTGGAACAGATCAGTGGACGGACGATTTCCGCGCCGCCCAGACTGGACCAGAAGCAGGAAATAGACCGGACCGCATCGTT
>DATARE010000234.1:0-5369 GCA_036264295.1 Micropepsaceae bacterium
TCGCCGTCGACGTCCAGCCGCGATCGGCCGACACCCGCGTCAGCGCCGCCGTCAGCGTCGTCTTCCCATGATCCACGTGGCCGATCGTCCCAACATTGCAATGGGGCTTCGTCCGTTCAAACTTTGCCTTGGCCATCATTAACCTCTTCTTTTATCGGCCCTTCTCATTCAGGACCGTATTCACCTTCGGCTTCGACGCGATCTCCGCCGCTGGAACCAATCTGCCAAATCAGGCGGCGAGGACTGGAGCGGGTGAAGGGAATCGAACCCTCGTCATCAGCTTGGAAGGCTGTTGCTCTACCATTGAGCTACACCCGCACTCGGAAATCGGAAGTCAGACGTCAGATTTCGATCTCCGAATGGGTGTTCCATTTGCCGTCAACTCCGTTCCGACTTTCGACTCTTCGTTTCCGACATCCACTTCCGATTGGTGGGGGAGGTAGGACTCGAACCTACGAAGGCATTGCCAGCTGATTTACAGTCAGCCCCCTTTGCCGCTCGGGACACTCCCCCGTCTAGAGTCTTCTGAGATTGGCGCCAAAACCGTCTCATCCGGCCGCACTTGCCCTAAGAGACCACGGAACGCCAGGACCGTAAACGGCAAGGAGCCGGCCAAGCGGGATCGCTCCGGAGGAAACTGCGGAGGGCGCATATTGGTGAAAAGAAGCCTGCTGTCAATAGAGGTTTACAAGAGATTACGGCATGGCCGCGCGGGCCACATCGCCCCATCTGTTGCAATCGGAACGGTCCCGCCGCATAGGACGTTCATGAGTCGGCAACGAACCCACCAAAACCCCAAAACCGGCGCATCCGAAGGGGCTTTTTGGCTTTATGGACTGCACGCGGCCAAGGCCGCTCTTGCCAACCCTCACCGAACCGTGCGCAAGGCGGTCCTGAGCGAACGGGGGCAGGCCGAGCTTGGCCCCGATCTGGCCAAGGCCAAGGTCTCGAACATCGTACAGCAAAGCCCGGACAATATCTCCCGCTTGTTGCCGCCCGGAGCGGTCCATCAGGGCGTGGCGCTGCTGTGTGAGCCCCTGCCGCCACGGGACTTCGAAGAGGTGCTGTCCGGCATGCCTGCGCCTCGCCTGGTGGCGGTGCTGGATCAGGTCACCGATCCCCACAATGAAGGGGCGATCCTGCGCTCGGCCGCCGCCTTCGGCGTGGCAGCCGTCATCGTACAGGACCGTCACGCGCCGCCCGAATCCGGTGCCCTTGCCAAAGCGGCGTCCGGCGGTCTCGACCTCGTCCCGCGCATCCCGGTGGTGAATATTGCGCGTGCGCTGGAGGAACTCGGCCGCCTAGGCTTCTACCGCATTGCGCTCGCCGCCGATGGCGAAGCCGCGTTGCGCGAGGCAGCACCCGAAGGAGACGTGGCAATTGTTCTGGGGGCGGAAGGTTCCGGTCTGCGGCGCCTGGTCCGCGAGCGTTGCGATGCAGCGGCGTTCATTCCCATGGGCGGCGCGATGGAGAGCCTGAATGTTTCCAATGCCGCGGCGATCGCGTTTTACGAACTGCGCCGGATTCGCTGACACTCGCGTGTCCTAAATTCGGTCTTTCTGCGGCAAAGCTCAGGCAGCCGCCTCCCTTCGGGAACAAGTCCTCACCTCTACCATTATGTAATGGAAGAAAAATGAGGGACACCCCATGCGCTCAGTCTTGCTTTGGGCTATCGGCATTCCGATCCCGATCATCATTATCTTGTGGCTCGTGACGGGTCACGCGTGAATCAGAACTGTTGAAAATCGGCGGATAGAACGAATTCCAAAGCCTGGGCCATCAGCTCATGGTGGGAATCGCTCTGCCGCCGATTTTGTTTTGTCGCGGCATCGAGACACCTTCTCGCATAATCGAGATCGCGCTCCACGAAGAAAAGATAGCGCAACAGGGCAAGCACCATCACCGACGGCTTCGCGAGCGGCGTTCCTGCGCCAATCGTGCTCCCCTCGATTTCGTCGAGCCGGAAACTCGTGACAAACGGAAACAGCACAGCCGCGCGCAATTGTCCGCGCCCCACACAATCGCGAATGAAGAGATCGGCCGGTTTGCCCGGGCCCGTATCGAACTCCCGCCGAAACAGCGCGGCAATGCGCTCCGCCGATTTCGCACCGACGATGTAGGAGGTTAGGCAGGAAAAATTCTCGCGGGCGAGATCGATGGTCCGCAAATCCGCAAGCCGTAGCGGCTGTGCGGCAGGCACGGGCACCGCATCGAAGGTCGCCTTCAATGTCTTCAGCATGCCCAAATGGGGCGCGAACAGCGTGTCCGTGAAGACGATGTCGAAACGTTCGAACAATCCCGCTGCGATCGCATCCTCGATCACCGGCCGCACATGCCGCGACAGAAGCGCGTCGTCTTCGAGAATATGAACCGGAACGGCGGCACCCCTCGCCTCCTCCACCGCACGCGTGTGGGAAAGAAATGCGCCCATCTCACCCGGACCGATCTTGCTGCGCGAGAGATTCAGCGCCCCGCCGTCGGTTGCGGAAAATCGTGCATAACGGTCCGCGAGACCAAGGGCCGTGAGCTGCGCATCCATGCGCTCCCGCCGCGCGCCACTGCGGTCGAGATTGATATAGAGGCCACGATAGGAAGAAGTGGCTTCCGGAATCATTATCAGCCCAACCGGTTCGCCTTGGAGAAGCCGCGCGGCACGATCCGCCCGGCTTGCGCACGGGTACCACGATATTCCTTCAGTTCGGCGGGCGTGAAGGTGCGCCCATTGGCATCGCGCAAGCCTTCCTTCCAGGTGAAGACGGCCGCGCCCACAAGATTGCCGTCCTTGTAGCGCTGAAGAATCACGCCGCGTCCGCGCGCCAGTTCCGGCACTTCGTCCAGACCGAAAATGAGCAGCTTGCGGTTCTCGCCCAATACCGCGACCGTATCGCCTTCGGCAAAGGCGCACACCACCGCCTCGATCCCCGGCGGCACATTCATCACCCGTTTGCCGGAGCGCGTCATCGCCACCGCCTCGTCCTCGTTCGTGACGAAGCCATGACCCGACATCGCGGCGAGCAACAGCTTGCGCCCAGGCAGATGGACGAACATCGCCACAATGTCGGCCTCCGGTGGCAGATCGAGAAAATCGCGCAAGGGTTCGCCCAAACCGCGGCCGCCGGGAAGCTTGGCGCAATCCAGCGTGAAGAACCGGCCATCGGTCGCGAACAGCATCAATTGGTCGGTCGTCTGGGCATGAATCCAATAACGGCCGCGATCGCCTTCCTTATATTTGATCGCGTCGCTTTCCTCCTGATGGCCCTTCAGCGTGCGAATCCACAATTTGTCGGAGCAGACGATGGTGATCGGCTCTTTTGCGACGGCCGTCGCCAGCTCCGCGACTTCTTCCGCCACGGCCAGAATTTTTTCCACGTCCTCGGCCTTGGCGATTTCGGTGCGGCGCTTGCCAAGCTCCGTCTTCACCCCAAAACGGCGGTCAATATCCTTGATCTCTTCGACCAGTCTTTCCGATTGCAGCCTTTCCGAACCGAGCAGCTTCTTCAGATCCTTCTGCTCCTTGGTGAGGGCCGTGTGCTCCTGGCGTATCTCCATTTCTTCCAGCCTGCGCAAACTGCGCAGCCGCATGTTGAGAATGGCTTCGGCCTGCCGGTCGGTGAGCTTGAACGCCGCGATCAGCTTCGGCTTCGGTTCGTCCTCGGTGCGGATGATCCGGATCACCTTGTCGAGGTTGAGATAGACCGCGAGGTAGCCTTCCAACACCTCCAGGCGGTCGGCGATCTTCGCCAGCCGATGCCGGCTGCGGCGCCCGAGCACATCGCGCCGGTGATCGATGAAGGCCTGCAGCGCCTCGCGCAGGCTCATCACGCGCGGGGATATGCCCTTGTCGAGCACGTTCAGGTTCAGCGGAAAGCGCGATTCCAAATCCGTCTGACGGAACAATTGCTCCATCAGGATTTCCGGTTCGACGGTGCGGCTCTTGGGCACCAGCACAACGCGGATGTCTTCGGTGGATTCGTCGCGAACATCGTCCAGCGCGGACAGCTTTTTCTCTTCGATGAGCTGCGCCATGCGCTCGATGAGTTTGGCCTTCTGGATCTGATAGGGGATTTCGTCGATGACGATCTGATAGGTGCCGCGTGCCCCTTCCTCGCGATGCCAGCGCGCACGCACGCGAAAACTGCCGCGCCCGGTGCGATAGGCGTCCTGAATCGTTGCGGGGTCATCGACCAGGATTCCGCCGGTGGGAAAATCCGGCCCCTTCACATGTTTGAAGATCGTGCGGTCCTGGACGTTCGGATTCTCGACCAGCGCGATCAGGGCTTGGCACAATTCACCGGCATTGTGCGGCGGGATGGATGTCGCCATGCCAACCGCAATGCCGGTGGCGCCATTGGCCAGCAGATTTGGAAAGGCGCCGGGAAGAACGACGGGCTCGCGGTCCTCGCCATCATAGGTGGGACGGAAATCGACCGAGTCCTCTTCGATACCGGCGAGCAGGGCTTCGGCCACCGCCGTCAGGCGGCTTTCGGTGTATCGCATGGCCGCGGGGTTGTCGCCATCGACATTGCCGAAATTGCCCTGGCCTTCTACCAGCGGATAGCGGACGGCGAAATCCTGCGCCAGACGAACCAGCGCGTCGTAAACGGCCTGATCGCCATGGGGATGGAATTTGCCGATGACATCGCCGACGACGCGGGCGCATTTCTTGAACCCGGACGCGGGGTTCAGCCCCAATTCGCGCATCGCATGCAGCAAGCGGCGGTGGACCGGCTTCAGCCCGTCGCGGGCGTCGGGCAACGCGCGCGCGGTGATGGTCGAGAGCGCATAGGCAAGATAGCGCTCCGAAAGCGCCTTGCTCAGCGGCTCCGGCCTGATGTCATCCTTGAACGGTATTTCACCCATAACCAGCCCGACTCGCCCGGTTCATCTTCGCAATCACGCTATATGCTGTGTTTTGGCGATCGGGAAAATACCTCAAATTGTTTTGCCCAAAAATGTGGGTGGGGCCCCCCCCCCGCCCGCGTCTGCCTGCGTTGCACCATTGCTTGCCTTATATTGGGCTCTTGCGCGGCTTCGCCAACCGCCAGCCGGCATTGGTGCTGAGCGTTCGTTCTTCGGCACAATTCGGATGCTCGCGGCATCGGGGCGCTGCAGAGTGTTTTGAGCCGAAGCGAGCGAGGGACCTTCGTTATGTCCAGGGTGAATGTCGGGTCTGCGGCGCAACTGAGACGCTCGCGCGATTCGGCCGATCAATCGTATTTCTGACCCATATGTATGGACCGGCTGCATTTCGCAAGTGAGATTGTGCTGGCGGAAGTCGCTGATATGTATCCGGCCTGTTGCTCGGCTCGCGGGCCGTGGCCTTGATGGGAGTACGCACGCATCTTCATCTCATTAGCGGACAGGCTGCG
>DATARE010000398.1:0-7751 GCA_036264295.1 Micropepsaceae bacterium
GTTCCCGTATCCCGGCGGCCTTGGCAATTTGCCGCTTCCGCGCCCACTGTCGTGCCCCCGAGTACCAGCGCCGCCAGCGCGAGGACGAGTTTCGCGTTTTTGTACCGCATTGTGATCCTCTCAATTCGTCTGCGCACCCGAAAGGGTGCACTCTTCAGAGGAAAAAACGTGGCGTAGCGGCGTGAAGTTCCCGCTCGGGCTGCCACCCGAGGCATCGAGGTCCCTCGGGCCCTTGCCTCGCCGTCAGCGTAGCAATGAGCTCGCCGGGATTGCCGTCAATGCAATGCGACGGCGTATTTCTGGCCGACAGCGCAGGGCCCGGAGTTCTGATCGAGCTCATCCGCGCAGGACAGCCACATTTGGGCGAGCCGGCCATAGCGAATCTTGATCTCTTGGCTGTAGGCCTTGTGGGCCATCAACTCCGCCTCTCTAGCAAACTCGCGAAAGAAGACCGCTTGCACATGCGCGGGCAAGCCGGCGAGATCGTTGGGAGTGCGGGACATAGCGTTCACCGTCGAATATATCGCGATGAAATTTATGCGAATGTGGTTAAGCGCCGGTTACCGCAAATCCAGAAGGGGTAGGGCAAGAAAATCACAAGCGCGGAAATTGGCGCGGCGACCTCAACCGGGTCTGAGACGACAAATGGCGTCGCGTCGCGGCACCGCGCATGAAGGATTGACACGCGAGCCACTCCGCAGTCTGTTTCCTTAACCGATAGGGGGTGGGTATGCGTCAATTGATCCTCGCGGCAGCCGTAGCGATATTGGCCTGCTTTTTTGGGCGGCCTGCGGGCGCGGTCCCATTCACCGACGGTCAGTTCATTTCCTTCAGCCAGAACACATGGGGAGCTGATCCAGCGGCGGGTCCGCCGGCGCAACTTGTTAGGGATCATTTCGACGACATCTATCCCACCGGCCTCACTGTGGGCGTTGGGAATTTTATCCTGTTCACAGCAGGGTCGAATGGCGATGCGGTGCTCACATTTTTGCCCCAAACGGGTCCTGCCGCGGCTCTCAACGCGACGCTCGTCGATCCGACGAGTTCGTCATCGGGAATTTTCGGCGGGCAAATCATTGGTCTCAGGTTCAACATTGATTTCAGCGAGGCAGGCTACACACTGGGATCCTCGGGGATACCGTTCGGCGATTTGGTGTTGCACGATCTCACCGGTGCTGTGGCGGGGTTGAACGGTGAGGATCTGAGTCAATTCTTTGTGTGACGAACATCGCGCTCGGGGGCGGCAATGCCGCTATGCGATAACGGATTTGAGCGCCCTTCTCATGCAGGTTAACAGTGCCTTCGAGGGTGGGTTCGTGACCCAGTTTGCGAGTGATCATTTGGCACTTCCTGCAATCGCACCGATCCCCGAACCTCCGAGTTGGATGATGCTGATGGCGGGTATCGCTTTATTCGCGTGCGCATCGAAAACGGCGCAACGCAAGCAAATGCGTGAAGCCGAAGGTGCTCGCCGGGCGTGTGGGAAATTTCCTGAAAATTAATCGCTGCGAAAAAGAAGCCCAATTTTACCTAAAGTATTGGCGGACGGGGTGGGATTCGAACCCACGAGAGGCGTGAACCTCTGCCGGTTTTCAAGACCGGCGCCTTCAACCACTCGGCCACCCGTCCGCATTAGTGAAATCAGATACTTGTAAGGCGTTCTTAAATCCAGTTCTCGATTTAACACCAAAATTGGCACCGAAAACTCGCAGGCTGCTTTCGGTTCCCTTCAGAGCTCAACCATTATCAGCTTTTGCTGGTGCCCAAACCAAACCCGGCGCGGGCGCCGCTTGTAAAATAGAAAATAAGAAGTTGTTGAGTTGGCTTCGTTTTGCGCGCCCCAAGCCCACGCGCGCGTTCCGTCCGTCAACGTCGTTTGAGAGTCGATCCAGGAGAAGGCGATATGTCCGTTGGGAACCGCGCCCGCCGGTCCAACATGGCACTCTGTGACGTTGCCCGACTCTTTCTCTGCTAAATCCACGCACACCGCGAACGGTGAGATCCTGTCAAACCGAGGACGAATTTCGAGGCATTCTCCCTCGGCGGTCTTGTGATACTTGAGAACCCACGGCGACAAGGCCTCTGGTTTAAAACCAACCGAGCGCCGCTCCACGGCAGCAACAACTTGCTCAACCCAGCTCGAGTCGGACAACGGCACTCCCAATCGCACCCGCAACGACGGCGGCATCTCAGAGGGAGTGATCTTGTGCAATAGCGCGAAAACAGGAAATCCCCCGTCAGATGCGGACAGCGCGCGATCAATTGCATACGACAATTCTTCGATGCAGGGCTCGCTCGAAACGCTCCCCGGAGTGAGTACGATTCCCCAGCTGTCGCACTGATTCGGGTCGGTGATAGCGGCCCCAATTTGTGTCCAAAGTCGTTGCCCGGGCACTAAATTTCGCCGATCGAACCGCAATTCGAGTGCCGTCTTGTCTAACTCGTGCACAATGAAATCTATGTCCTTTTCCTCGTTATCTCTCCACGCATAGGTGAGCCAGAGTTTCTTTGCCATGCAAATATCTCATAAGGGGCGGTGACTATTAGGCCGGCCGCGCTACTACAGCAACAACCCGTCCAAACATGTCAGCGCTCACCAGCGGGCGAGGTGCTCCTGGCGGAATCGCTGGGACCGGTCACCAAGACTGAAGTGAATCAGCACGAGGTAAAGCCCGGCGATGCGCTATTGGTGACTTAATTAGCTGGCGGGTTGACTGGAATTTGGGCGATCACTTCAGGAAAACTGAAAGCTCCTACTGAGAAGGCCGCAATACTGGACAGCCATAAAAGCGCTGCGAGCACTTGAAAGGTAACCCCGGCACGACGATAGCCGGTAGAATTTTCGCGGGTGAAACAGCTTTGCGAGATATACGACAGCCCCAGCGTAATCGCTGCAGCGATGACACCCAAAACGAAACAACGAACAGGAGCTGACAAGGCGGCGGCGATTGCTACCAGGGTTTTTGCGTCCTGGCGTCCCCCTATGAACGTGACGATGCCCACAAGACTGCCGCCATTCAGAAGAAATGCAGTTCGGATTGCACTTTGCGCGTAGCCGAACGTGGCCCGCATGGATTCAACCTGGAACGGAGATTCGTTGGCCACAATCGTCCCGATTCGTTTTCAGCACCGAATTTAGCACCGAAATAGAACGCAACGCGTCGTTTCACACCGAGCGCGAATAAAAGAGCGCACGTCCAAAGCGGTGCAGAGGCAATGCTTTACACTAAAAGAACGAAAGCGAACGTACCAGCGCAGTGGCATTTCAAGACCGGTGCCTTCAACCACTCGGCCACCCGTCCGCTTAGCATCTGTCACTTAGCGAAGTCTGCCGACCGCGGGAAGAGCGTTGCGCCTGCGCGGGCCGCATCGGGATTCTACGGAGGGAACACATTGGCACTGCCGCCCCCGAAGGCTGAGAAAGATCAAACGATTTGGCGAAGGACCCGGACATCCTAGGCGTGCCTGACACGCGAGGATTTCCACATGATCCCGAAACTTCTCTTTGCGATGGGTGTGCTGGCTTTCGCCGCACTCGGCGCGCCCATGATCGAGCGTTTGAACGCGGAATTTTCAGCGGATGTGTTCACCGGGTTGATCGAAGCAAGGATCGCGGCCTCGGCAGCGATTGATGCGGCCCACCGCCAAGTTCACGATTTGCAGCATTTTCTGACCAATTCCGGCTATTACGACGTAACTTTCTTGCTTTCCGGACGCTGAATCATCCAGGCAAATACGAGATGACCCGTGGCCATTGCAGTTGCGATACGGCGCCCTTACTTTGCTGTTCTGCAACTTAACGAAAGGAGGTGATCCAGTGTCTCATTGTCTTCATCTGCGGTCAGATAGCTGGATTGTCGCCTCTGTCGGAATGCGTTTGGCATAGCGACATTTCTGCGGTTCAGGCCGCAGTTTGACAATGGAAGGGCTCTCCCTCGGGAGGGCCCTTCTGCTTTTTGGACGCTTAGGCGATGGGCAGGCTAGGTACCTAGATAAAGCGCCAATTGGTCAGCACGCCGCGGGTTTTCTGCGCCTCTTCCAAATCGTGACGATATTCGACCCGCTGGCCGTCGCACGCGGGCGCATCTTTTCCATATTGGGCGACGCAGGCTTTGTAGGAATCGACTGACGCCTCCAGGTTCGAAACCGCGTCCAGTTTGCCCATGACACCGCAGCCGCCCAGACAGGTGGCGGTGGTCATCAGCACGATGGCGATGATTCTCATGGATCCCATCCAGGTTGTCAGCCTCGACGGGATCAATACAGGCAATAGGGTAAGCAAAGCGTTACGCGAAATGCAGGTCCGCTATTTGGCAACAGCGGAATCCTGCGCCCGCTTGATGATGGCCTGTGCATCTTCGTCCAGATACAGCCGGTCTTTGACCAGCGCACTGGCAGCCGCCGAAACCTTGGTCACGTAATCCTCGTGGCTGGGATAGCGCTCCTCGATGGAAAGCCTGGGATCGCTGTTCATCAAACGCTCGGCCTTGGTCTTGGCAAAGGGGATGAACTGGCCTGCGCCGTCGCAACCATCGTCGCCGCTATTGGCGCGCAGCGCCCAGCCGGTATAGGTCGCAACCGGAACGGCCACCTCGGGCATGCGGATGCCGGCGATATCGTTGCCGTCGGCATCGGTCTTGGGAACCAGCGCCGGATAGGGCGTCCCGAGATGTTTGGGCGGCAGAACGGTCATGATGCCCTTGTCGAAATCGGGACCGAAATCGAACAGATCGCCATCATGCATGCGGCCATTGTAGGTCACGCCTTCCAGCTTCGGGAAACCTTGCTTCTCCTGCGGCAAAGGCGACACCAGCGTGCCTTTGTTGGCGCTCGGCACGCGGCTGGCGGGCGGTTCTACGCCCTTGCTGACCCATTCATCCATATCGACCAGAAGCGCGCGCAGGATCGCATTCGGCGTCAGCGGGCTGCGCACCTGCTGGCAGATGCCCTTGCCCTTGGGCGCAAACGCGCCGCCGTGGAACATGCTGGCGATGAAGAAGCTGCGCACATTCGGCGGTTCGTTGGTGAGGTCCTTGCCTTTGGCATCGACAAGGCCGACCGCCATGTCTTTCGACCAATATTCATTGGCCGAATTGGTTTCGAAAATCTTCGGACAGGTGTTCGTTTCCGTGCAGCGCTTCAACCTGCCGTCGGTTTTGCCGGTGACGGGATCCAGCATCACCTGGTTGGTGAACGGTCCCTGGAACTCCGGGAACCAGCGCGCGATATGCTGGCGTTGCGTGCGGCCGCCCTGGCCGAAGCGGAAATTCGTGAAGATGCCGGTCGAACCGCCGATCCAATTGCTGACGCCGTCGACGACCTTCTTGCCGCTCTCGTCCTGATTGAAGCCAAGCCAGACATAATCATGCATGGTGCGGCAAGGCTGCGATTGGCAGGCCGTGTAGACATATTGAACGGAACCCGCGAGCGGATTGGCCGTGCCGGCATCGTCAGCTTTCGCATTGCGCAGGAACGAGCCGACATCGCGAATCGCGGCGAAGCCGAGCCCGCCGACCAGCGGGTCCTTCGCCTGATAGACAAAGGTGTACAGCGTGCCCTTCTGGAATGCGGCATCGCCAACCAGGCTGATGGCCGTGCCCTTTTCATCCGTGTACTGCCATTGATCGGCGGGGACGACGATGGGCTTGTCCTCATAGCGGGTGCGCACGGTCAGCGTCGCCTTGGATTTGTCCAGCGACGCGGCGGGGTAGGTGAGGCGCCCGCGCTTGGTCGTGGCATTGTCGACGACGAATTCTTCCATCGACGGTCCCACGATGGGCGAACCGTCCGGGTTCTTGGCCACCGGCACGTGAATGGTGAAACGCCCGCCGCCGGTCGGCGCGGAAATGTCCCAGCCAGCTTCAAGAATGGTATAGCCCTGCCGCATCAAAAAGCCGTTGCCGGCATCGGCGGCCTTGCTGGGATCGTTGCCGTCCACATTGGCTTCGACCATGGATTCATAGGCCGGAATGTTGCCGCGGTTGTTGAGCTCGAACCAAACCCGGTGGTTGCCGTTGGCGAGGTTGATCGGTTTGATGATCGTGATGTCGGTGTCGTATTCGACCATGCCGCGCGCATTCTTGGGTGCGTTGGCGATATCGACAATCACCGCGTTTTTCGGGTCTTTGGGATCGACTTCGCCATAGGCGCGGGCGACGATCTTTTCATATTGGCCGGCCGCGCCGAAGGATTTGCCTTCGAAGGTCGGCGATTCGACGCGCTTGATCTCGATTTTGGTGATCCGCGCATCGGCGGGAGAAGGCGTGAGCGCCACAAAAGCGAGTGCCCCGGCCGAAATCGTTCCCATCAGGGCGGTACGGGTACGACGCGCGATCTTCACACGGCTCATGGATGCTCCTCCCGAGAGTTTGGCGAATTCTATTGATTTTCACCGAAAAATGCACCGCCAAACGTTTCGCGGCTGGCCAAGGCTCGCGGGCTGCGGTTTCATGGGGAAAACACCGAAGGAGATCCGATGCGTAAGGTTCTGCCGCTGTTTCTGCTGCTTGCCGGTTGTGCCGGCGCGCCCTCCATCCAGACCACCAGGGTGGACGCGCTGCAGAACACCTATGAGCTCAAACCCAAGGTCGGCTGGCTGAACCTGTTCGACGACAATGAAGCAATCAAGCGGTCCTTGGTGGCAAAGGCCGAACAGATTTGCGGGCCAGGAAACATCGCCATTCTGGATGACGACAGGCCCGATTACATCCGTATTCCGATGACACCGCGGGGCTACCTTCGCTGCGCTGGGATGTGAGGCCTATTCGCCCGGCTGCACCGCCGGACGTGGCGGTGCGAAGCCAAAAAGAAGTCCCAGCAGCACGAGCAAAGTCAGCGCGCTCAAAGACAGCGACAGATGAATGCCGATGAACCCGCCCATGATGCCCACGGTGATGCCGCTGAACGCGCGCAAACCCAACCCCGCCATGCTGTAAAGCCCGATAACACGGCCGCGGATCGGCGGCGGCGCATGAATTTGCACCAGCGCCTGCGCCATCGAATTGAACGACAGCTCCAGAAATCCAGCCGCAAACAATATCGCGAGCGCCAGCGGATAAAAGCTTGTCAGCGCGAAACCCGCGATGGCGCAGCACCACAGCATCGCCAATGCAAAGGCGGTGCGCGGATTGGGTTGGAACCCGCGGCTTTCCAGCACAATCCCGCCGGTCAGCGCGCCGGCGGCATCGGCCGCCAGAAGCGCGCTGTACATCACGCCCGCATCGCCATGGCCCAGGTCGCGGCCGAATTCCGGCATTTGGGCCTGGTAGGCATTGGCGACGATCAGCGAAGCCGTCCCCGACAGCAAAATCATCGAAACGATTGTGCGCTGCCCGGAAATCGCCCGCGCCGTGGCGACGATGTCGGAAAGCCCGCGTATGGCAGCGGGCGGCGTCTTGCTGGGCTCGCGGAAGCGCGGTCCGTAAGGGGCTTTCCACAGCCAAATCATGAGCGGTGCATACAGGGCGGCGTTCACCATCAGCCCATGGGGCGCGCCCAGCCCAAGCAGGAACGCGGCGCCCACGGCCGGCCCTGCGAGCAGGCCAAGGTAACGCGAGGTCGCCATCAAGCGGACGGCGCTGGGAAGCTGGCCCGGTCCGACAATGTCATGAATCAATACCTGTCCCGGCGGGCCCCAAAAAACGCCGGCGCAGCCATGAATGAGAAGCAGCAATGCGGCGTGCCACATCTGCAAACTGTCGGTCAGGATCAGCGCCGACCAGGCAAGGGAGCAGAACATGAACAGGCCCATG
>DATARE010000497.1:0-3235 GCA_036264295.1 Micropepsaceae bacterium
GCCAGACGCATCGCGCCCGCGATATTGATGCCGCTGGAGCCGCCGAGGCAAAGGCCTTCCTTCTCCAACAATTCGAAGATCAGCGGCAGGGCCTCCTCGTCTGGAATCTGGAAGGCGTCGTCGATCGGCGCACCCTCGAGATTTCCCGTCACGCGACCCTGGCCGATGCCTTCGGTGATGGAGTTTCCCTCCGATTTCAGTTCGCCGGTTTTGATCCAGGAATAGATTGCCGCGCCGAGCGGATCTGCTACGGCGGTGACGATTTTCGGATTGCGGGACTTCAATGCCATCGCGACGCCCGCGAGCGTTCCGCCCGTGCCGACGGAACACACGAAGCCGTCGACTTTTCCGCCGGTCTCGCGCCAGATCTCGGGCCCGGTGGTCTCGATATGGGCTTCACGGTTGGCGACATTGTCGAACTGATTGGCCCAGACCGCTCCCATCGGTTCGCTCTTCGCCAGCTGCGCCGCGAGACGGTCGGAGACTTTCACGTAATTGTTGGGGTCCTTAAAGGGGACGGCAGGCACCTCGATGAGCTGCGCGCCGAGCAATCGCAGCGCGTCTTTTTTTTCTTGGCTCTGCGTATCGGGAATCACGATCACCGATTTCAAACCGAGCGCATTTCCGACCACGGCAATGCCGATGCCTGTATTGCCGGCGGTGCCTTCGACGACCGTGCCGCCGGGGCCCAGACGGCCCTTTCGCATCGCGTCCTGGATGATGAAAAGCGCCGCGCGATCTTTCACCGATTGGCCAGGATTCATGAATTCTGCTTTGCCGAGAATCTCGCAACCGGTGCGCTCCGATGGTCCCTTCAGGCGAATGAGCGGCGTGTTGCCGATCGCCGCCAGGACATCATGTTTGATCTTAGATGAAGACATGAATTCGCTTTGAGAACGAATGGCCGATGGGCGAACCTAATGAGGGAGCGCCTAGGCTTCAAGGATATCTCGACCCATCGGTCCATCCGCCTGTCTGGAACGCTTCCGGGGCCTATCATAGACTGCCGGCACAGAACCAACCCGCCCTGGGACGGGTATCGATCGGAGTAGAAGATGGGCAAGTTCATCATTGAGCCGCATTTCCGTCTGCACGAATGGGTGGCGGAGGAGAAAGGCTATTTCAAAGCCGAAGGATTGGACTACGAGTTCCTGGAGCTCGTGCAATCCACCGACGGGCGCAATCACATTAAGCCGGACAGGATCGGCGCCTATCACACCATCGAAGAAGGGCGGAAATCCGATGTGAGCTGCGCCTGTCATTGGACGGTGAACGTGGCGGCATCATCGGGCCACGCCAAGCTCTACGCCGACGTCTATTCCGTTTCGCCGTCCGGCATCTTCGTGCCGGAGGATTCGCCGGTGAAGACGCCCGCGGACCTCGCCGGTGTTCCGATATCCGTCGGCTTCAAATCCGGCAGTCATTACTCGACCGTCCAGGCGCTGGAACAATATCTGTCCGCCGATCGGATCAATCTATCCTTTAGCGACGGGCTGCTGTTCCGGCGCATGGAATTGCTCGTCGACCGCAAGGTGCCGGCCGCAGCGCTCTTCAGCGGGCCGTATTATTTCGCCGAGCAGCTCGGTTTCCGCAAAGTGATCGACAGCACCTTCATGATCGCCCACATGATCAGCGGCGATCCTGACCCCGAGGATGTGCGCAAATATTACCGGGCGCTGAAAAAGGCGCAACGCGACATCGATCTGCGGCCCGAGCTCTACACGCATTACTACGCCAAAGAATTCCCCCAGCGCTTTCACGACCGGATGGACACGCGCCGCTGGGGACCGGGTGAGCGCATCGTCTTCGAAAAATATGAGCGCGACATGTTCGAGGATGCGCGCAGCTGGATTGCCGAACACGGTATCTTCGCCGACGGCAATCTGGGTAGCCGCGACTACGAGCACTCAGTGCTGACGCTGGCTGACTAGGGCAGGCCCGCGGCCTTGCGGGCGTCCTCGCAGGGACCTGGTCCCTTTTCCGCCATCGGCCCTTCGCATTCGTGACGCGTGCCCGGGCCCTGGCCGAAGATCATCACGATGGCGTTCTCGTTGCCGGACCTGGCGCCGTCATAATGCACTTCCTTTCCCGTATGCACCACGAAGGTGCCGGGCTTGACCGGAACCGTGGTGTGCTCGGGGTCCCATTTGGCGCCGGTGGCCGCCCACCAAGTCCCGTTCAGCACCATCACGTAGCGATCATTCTCGTGATAATGCGGATGGCTGAAATATCCCGGATGAAACCGGTTCAGCACGATATAGAAGCCCGGCTTCCCTGGATCGCCGACCAGCGTGTAGGAATCGGTGCCCTCCAATCCTGCCGCAGGGCCCCATTTGATGTTGTCGGGCAGGGTATATTTGAACGCCTTCGGATTGAGCGTCGAAATATCCGGAACATTCGCGACGCCGGCTGCGTAACCGATACCCGCAGAAACCGCGAGCGCGACGATTGCGATGATTGTTTTCCTCATCCCATCCTCCCTTTGCGGGTTGCATCCCGAAACGCTGCACCAAGTGTCGCTTGGACATGGGCGAAAGTCCAGGGCCGCGTTGGTACCGCTGGGTTGCGCTAGGAAGAATGCTGGCCCCGCGCCCCTGTCGCCGTTAGATTGCGCGCCCAAACGGGAGGAAAAAAATGGCAAAAATCGACCGGTTGTACATCGCGACGGCACTGTCTTTGCTGGTCATCGGCATGATGCTTGGCTTCTACATGGGTGCGGCTGGCGATGGCACCGTTCGCGATACACATGTCGCCATTCTGCTTCCCGGATTCGTCACATTGGCGGTTTATGGCGTGATCTATCGCCTGTGGCCCGCGATGAAGGAGAGTCCGCTTGCGCGCGTGCAATTCTGGAGCGCAGCCATCGGTGCCGCACTGATGATCGTGGGCGCCTATCTGTTCCAGGCCGGCATGGGCATCATCGTCATCGCCATAGGCTCCGGACTCGCGATCCTGGCAGCGGTGCTGATGACGATTCTGTTCTGGACCCGAAGCGAAACGTAGGACTCGTTTCAGAACTGGACAAACTCCACTAGATTGTCATTCCCGCTTGCGCGGGAAAGACATGGCGGAGTTATTTCATCACGTATCGCATCAATGTCCTGGGGCCGACTTCGGCGCCATAGATGATGCCGTCCTTGTCGGCGGCCACACCTTCGGCGGCGCTGGTCGTGTCCGATTTGTCGACGGGATCGTGGATGAAATATTTCAGCGAGCCATCCTTGGCGCTGCCCAC
>DATARE010000530.1:0-2275 GCA_036264295.1 Micropepsaceae bacterium
GGCATTCCGCTCATTTCCGCCGCCATGGATACGGTAACCGAGGCCGCGCTCGCCATCGCCATGGCCCAAGCCGGCGGGTTGGGCGTGATCCACCGCAATCTGAAACCGGAAGAGCAGGCCGATCAGGTTCGCCAGGTGAAGAAGTTCGAATCCGGCATGGTCGTAAATCCTCTCACCATCGGTCCCGAGGCGACATTGGCGGACGCCCTGTCTTTGATGGAGCGCCACCGCATTTCGGGGATTCCCGTTGTGGAAGGCAATGGCAGGCCCGGAAAGCTCGTCGGTATCTTGACCAATCGCGATGTGCGCTTCGCCAAGGATCGCCGCCAGTCCGTGCGCGAATTGATGACCAAGGAGCGGCTTGTCACGGTGCGCGAGAATGTGCCGATGGAGGAAGCCAAACAGCTTTTGCATCAGCACCGCATCGAAAAGCTTCTGGTGGTGGATGAGAATTATCGCTGCGTCGGTCTCATCACCGTCAAAGATATTGAAAAGGCGCAGAATTATCCCAATGCCTGCAAGGATGAGCGGGGCCGCTTGCGGGTCGCCGCGGCCACCAATGTGGGCGAGGACGGCGTCGCGCGCGCCATCACGCTGCTCGAAGCCGAATGCGATGTCATTGTGGTGGATACCGCCCACGGCCATTCCAAGGGCGTGCTGGATACGGTCAGCCGCATCAAGCGGGAATCCAATTATGCCCAAGTCGTGGCGGGGAATATCGCCACTGCCGATGGCGCCAAGGCGCTGATCGATGCGGGCGCGGACGCGGTGAAGGTCGGCATCGGACCCGGTTCCATCTGCACCACGCGTATCGTTGCCGGTGTCGGGGTGCCGCAGCTCACGGCCGTCATGGATGCGGCCGAAGCCGCGCGCAAGCAGGGCATACCGGTGATCGCCGATGGCGGCATCAAATATTCCGGCGATCTCGCCAAAGCGATTGCGGCAGGCGCCGATGTCGCGATGATTGGGCAATTGCTCGCCGGCACCGACGAAAGCCCGGGCGAGGTGTTTCTCTTCCAGGGGCGCTCTTATAAGGGCTATCGGGGCATGGGGAGCCTGGGCGCCATGGCGCGCGGCTCGGCCGACCGCTATTTCCAGGCCGAGGTCAAGGACACGCTGAAGCTCGTGCCAGAGGGCGTGGAAGGGCAGGTGCCCTATAAGGGGCCCGTGAGCGCTGTGGTCCATCAGATTGTTGGCGGCCTGCGCGCGGCCATGGGCTATACCGGCTGCGCCACAATCGGCGATTTCCACGAAAAGGCGCAATTCGTGCGGATTACCAACGCGGGCATCAACGAAAGCCACGTCCACGGCGTTTTGGTTACGCGGGAAAGTCCAAACTACCCGCGTCCGCAGTAACCGAAACGAAGGTCCATGACGACAGTGCGAAAAGGCCAGGCACCGGGCCCGATGTCCCGTGCCGCTTTCCATGCCCATTTCCAACGCAGTTTCTTCGATCCGGCGTTCGACGGAGAACGCGCTTCGCTTTCCCGGCTTGAGGAGATTGCCTGGAACGCCTTTCAAGAGGGCCGCAAAGCGCCCCGCACGCAAAAGGCCGGTCCCGGCTTTGCGGACCCCGATTACGACCTTTCGGTGGAATGGCGGGCCACGCGCGATGCATTGAGGGCTGCCGAGGCGCGGCAGAAGGATGCCAACACGCCCTCGCGGGTGCTGCTCATCATCGGGTCTGCGCGCAATGACGGCACCTGTCCGGGAGAGGTGTCGAAGAGCTTCCGCCTGGCCAATGCCGCCGACGAAATCTTTCGCGAAACGGGGCTGGATGTCGACCGCCTCGATCTCAGCCTGCTCGTTTCCGACTATGGGCGCAAGATTCATCCCTGCAAATCCTGCGTGGCCACGGCAATGCCACTGTGTCATTGGCCCTGCAGCTGCTATCCCAATCATGCGCTCGGCCAAGCCGATGATTGGATGGCGGAGATCTATCAACGCTGGGTCGCCGCCCATGGCGTGATGATCGTGACGCCGGTCTATTGGGGACAAGTGCCGAGCGCGCTGAAACTGATGATGGACCGCATGGTTTGCGCCGATGGCGGCAATCCCGATCCAACATCGACACATGGTAAGAAGCCGGAGGAGGCCAAGGCGCTGGAACTCGCCGGATGGCCTTATCCCAAGCATCTTGCGGGGCGCGTCTATGGCGTCGCTGCGCATGGCGATGTGAGCGGCGTGCAAGCGGTGCGCGACGCGCTTTGCGATTGGCTGGATTGGAACGGCTTGATCGATGCCGGCACGCAGGCACAGCTCGGGCGCTATATCG
>DATARE010000534.1:0-22424 GCA_036264295.1 Micropepsaceae bacterium
CACCCTGCGCTACGCCGAATCCAACACGCCGACCACGGCATGGAGCTATTATCCGACCACCTCGGCTTCCGGCGGCGACAGCTGGTTCAACAATTCCAGCCATTATTACGACAATCCTGCCCCGGGAAATTACGCCTATGAGATCATGATCCATGAAATCGGTCATGCGCTCGGCCTGAAGCACCCGCAGGATGTCATGGGCTCGTTCGGCACCATGCCGCTGGATCACGATTCGGTCGAATATACGGTCATGAGCTATCGCTCCTTCATCGGCGGCGCGGTCGGCAGTTACTCGATCGCCAGCGACAGCTATCCCCAGACGCTGATGATGTATGACATCGCGGGCCTGCAGACGCTGTACGGCGCCAATTACACCACCAACAGCGGCAACACCGTCTACAGCTGGAACCCGAATACCGGCCAGGAATCCATCAACGGGGTCGCGCAAACCGCTCCCGTCGGCAACAAGATCTTCATGACGGTCTGGGATGGCGGCGGCAGCGATACGTATGATTTCTCGAATTACACCACCGGCTTGAATGTGAATTTGACTCCGGGCGCGTGGACCACCGTGTCGAGCGCGCAGCTGGCAAATCTGGGCTATGGCCATGTCGCAACCGGTAACATCGCCAATGCGCTGCTGTTCCAGGGCAACACGGCATCGCTGATCGAAAATGCGGTCGGCGGCACCGGCAATGACACGATCATCGGCAACCAGACGAACAATGTCCTCACCGGCGGAGCCGGCAGCGACACGCTCGACGGCGGTGCCGGGACCGATACGGCCGTCTATAGCGGCCTGTCGACCGACCACCATTGGTCGCAAAATGCCGATGGAAGCTGGCTCGTCACCGATCTGCGCGCCGGCACACCCGATGGCTCCGACACGCTGAAGAACATCGAGAACCTGCAATTCAACGATGCCGTGGTGTCGCTGGGCGTCGCGCCGAACACCGCGCCGACCATTGTCTCGGCACCGCCTGCGGTGTCACTGACCGAATGGGCGGACGGTTCGGCCAATGAAGCCAACAACGTGGCCCATACCGCGTCGGGCGCGATCAGCTTCTCGGATCCGGACATGACGGATAGCCATGTGGCGTCCTTCGTGGCCGAGGCGAGCGGTTATCTCGGCACGTTCACGCTCGGCACGGCGAGCGATGCCACCCATTCTGCCGGCTGGTCGTTCTCGGTCCTGGACAGCGCGATCGATTATCTCGCCGCCGGCCAGACCTTGACCCAGAAATACGACATCACGGTCGATGACGGCCATGGCGGCACGGCCACGCAAACCGCCACAATCACGCTCGTCGGCACCGCCGATGCGACGACGACAACGGTGACAAGGGTCAAGGGCAAGGCAACCACCGGCAAAGGCGCCGGCGACAGCATGTTCGACGACCAGGCGCCGGGGCACAACGACGCGTTTTCCTTCCCCGGTTCCGCCCACGCCGATACGCTGGTGTCGCCGCGGTTCCCGGGGCTAATCAGCACGCCGTCGTCGGATTTGTCCCATACCACGACCGAAGCCGATCATCTCGCCGGCATCTCCGATCACCTGACGCATGCCGACATGTTGGCGCATATCGTGAATTGGGAGCATCTTATCTAAGGGTTGCCCATTCCCGGGCAAACGAACGGACAGCATCGACGCATAGCGCGGAATCGCCAATCGGGGCGCCTTCCGTGTAGGGAGGATGATATGGGCGAGTGGATCGCGATCGCGCAATGGCAGCAATGCGCGCAGATGGAAAAGCCCGGCATCGTCTTCGAGATTCAGAACGCCGAAAACAAGTCGCTGTTCACCCAATGCGTGATGCCGCTTCCGGCCATGCCGTTTGACTGGAAGGCGCCGCCGCTTCGCTTCCGCGCCATTGCGGAGCCGAAGCCGGTGCATTCCGCACCGGCCCCCCGCCCAAAAGACTGAAACGTCGGTTCGGCCATTATGGTCGCATCCATGATTGTTGCGTGTGCGTTCGTGCGGCCCTATATCAACCGCGAAACGAAGGGCACCCGCACTTGCGCGCTGAAACCGAACGCACCATCGACGAGATCAAGCAGGCGCTCTCCCTGCTGAGGAGGCATCTTTGACTGGGACAATGCTGTCCGCCGCCTCGATGAGCTGAACGCCAAATCCGAATCCCAGAATTTCTGGAACGATTCCCAATCCGCGCAGACCCTGATGCGGGAGCGCAATCGGCTGGACCGTTCCATCTCGACCTACCGCGCGCTCGAAAATGAGCTGAGCGATTCCGTCGGCCTCATCGAAATGGCCGAAGCGGAAAACGACAAAGCCATGGTTGCCGATGCGGAAGCCACGCTCGCGGGTCTGCGCAGCCGTGCCGAGGCGTTGAAGCTGGAATCCATGCTGTCGGGCGAAGCCGATGCGAACGACGCCTATCTGGAGGTCCATGCCGGGGCGGGCGGCACCGAATCCCAGGATTGGGCCCAAATGCTGCTGCGCATGTATACGCGCTGGGCGGAGAAGCACGGCTACAAGGTCGAATATCTGGAAGAGAGCGAAGGCGAAGAGGCCGGCATCAAATCGGCCACCATCCTGGTCAAGGGCGAAAATGCCTATGGCTGGCTGAAAACCGAATTGGGCGTGCACCGGCTGGTGCGCATTTCGCCGTTCGATTCCAATGCGCGCCGGCACACCAGCTTCGCCTCGGTCGGGGTGTTTCCCGTGATCGACGACAAGATCGAGATCGATATCCCGGACAAGGACGTGCGCATCGACGTGTATCGGGCGAGCGGGGCGGGCGGCCAGCACGTCAACAAGACCGAAAGCGCGGTGCGTATTACCCATCTGCCGACCAACATCGTCGTGCAGTGCCAGAGCGACCGTTCGCAGCACAAGAACCGCGCCACCGCGTGGAACATGCTGCGGGCACGGCTTTATGAGGCGGAGATTCGCAAACGCGAAGAAGCCGCGCAGGCGGAGAACGACGCCAAATCCGACATCGGTTGGGGGCACCAGATCCGGTCTTATGTGCTGCAGCCCTATCAGATGGTGAAGGATTTGCGCACCGGTATGCAATCGCATTCACCGCAGGACGTGCTGGATGGCGAGCTCGATCCGTTCATGGCCGCTTCGCTGGCCCAGCGTGTGGGCGGCGAAACGGTCGGCGATATTTCCGACGTGGATTAAGACGCCACTCATGCTTCGACACGCTCAGCATGAGGGATAGCCAATCGCCTGCCCCTGAGCTTGTCGAAGGGCGAGGCGTTGCTACAGCCGGACCGACAATTCCACGCCGTCGCCGATAGGCAGATCGACCGATTGGTAATTCGCCGGATCCCGCACATAGGCGAGATAGGATTCCAGCCGTTCGGGAAAAAGCTTGGTATCGTCGCCAATGACGAGCGCGCCCGGCGCGAGCTGCGGCTCGAGGGCCTTCAGCAGCGGCAAATAGAAATCCTTCCACCCGTCGAGGAACAGCATGTCGATGGGCGAATCCAGCCCGGCCAGCGTGTCGAAGGCGTTGCCCTGGCGAATCTCGACCCAGCGGTCGAGACCCAGCGATTTCAAATTGGCTTTTGCCGCTTTGGCCTTTGCCACCGACAATTCGGCGGTGATCAGGCGGCCCTCGCAATTGTCGTTCAGCGCGGCGGCAAAATGGATCGCCGAAATCCCGTAAGAGGTCCCGACCTCGACAATGGTGGCGGGCCGCTTGCTGCGCGTCAGCACATAGAGCAGCTGGCCGACTTCAGGCGGCACCGGAAGGAAAGCGGAATCGAACAGCGATGTCAGCGACGGGTGATAACGCTGTCCGCCGAAGCGGGCATCGGCTTCCTTCTGGATGTTCGCCAGCACAAGCGGGTCGGTCGCATCGGCTTTGGCAAAGAGCGACGCGAGCAACGCGGCAACATTGGGCACAGCAAGCGTGTTGGACATGGAAGACGTTCTAACCCAACTCGCGCAGGCGAGGCTATACCGCGGTCCCCGCTGGCTTGGCCGTGCCGGCTGTGGCGCCGGCGGACGAAGCTTTGCGTTCCGATGCGGTCGGCTGTGGGGCATCGGCGAGCGGATTGTCCGAATGCCGGCAATTGCCTTCGAAGAAGGCGCCCGATTCCATCGACAGCGCTTCGTGAAGGATGTTCCCTTCGACGTGGCAGGTGGCGCAAAGCTGGACCTTGCGGGCCCGGATGCTGCCTTCGACGCGGCCGCGCACCGTGGCTTCATCGGCATAGACGTCACCGGTGATATTGGCCTTTTCGCCGATCACCAGACCGGCGGCGCGGATGTCGCCATCGACCCTGCCATCCACCTGGACGTCGCCCTGGGAAATCAGTGTGCCGCGCACGATCAGTTCGGCGCTGATGATCGAGGGAACGCCGCCATTGCGGGCCGGCCGCTTGGGCGGTGGCGGCGCGGGCTGCGGCGGCGCGATGGGAGCTGCTTCGGTTTCCTTGGGTGTTTCCTTAGTTTTTGAGAACATCTTGCCCTGCCTTGATGAACCTGCCTGGATCTCTCACCGAATCCCCGTACCACACCTCGTAATGGACGTGCGGTCCGGTGCTGCGCCCGGTCGACCCGAGTTTGCCGACGACGGTTCCGGTATCGACTCGGCTTCCGAGTGGCGCCAAGATTTTCGACAAATGGCCATAGCGCGTGCGCATGCCGTAGCCGTGATCGATCTCAACGGTATTGCCATAATCGCCGTTTTTGCCCGCGAACACCACAACGCCAGGGGCGGTGGCACGCACATCGGATCCTTTGGGGCCGGAGAAATCGATTCCCGTGTGGAACGCGAGCTGCTCGTTGAAAGGATCGGGACGCGCGCCGAAGCCGCTGCTGACGCTTCCCACCTCCGTCGGAGAGATCAGCGGAACCGATTTCAGCGCCGCCACCACATCGCGCAGCTTGCCCATGGCGATTGCCGCATCGCCGATGCCGGCGCCGAACGCGTCGTCTGTGATTTCCGTCGTCGAAGCAGCGGTGATCAACGGCTTCTCGGGTCCCTGCTCCTCGGCGATACGCTTGAGCAGGCTCGCGCTGTTGACGCCGGTCGCCTGCAACGCGCGCGACAGGCGCGTGGCTTCCTTGCTCACATCCTGCGTGGCTTCTGCAAGCAGCGTGGATTGTCCCACATCCAGACGCACGATCCGCGCGCTCTGGGCATTGGCCTGCTGCATCAAAGGGCCGGTGGATTCGTTCCGCGACACTTTCCGGTGGAACAGCGAACCCAGCTTCAGAACGGCGCCACGAAGAAATGTGGTCTTGTCGGGTCCATGCATGGAACCGTCCGATGGCTCCGGCTTGGCAGGAGGTGCTGAAACGGTCGAGTCTTGCGTCTGGCTACCGGGCAAGGCGAGCGGCGGTACGATGGCGGGCGCGTTCGAATCGAGCGGATCGAAGACACCGCCGACGCCCGGTTTTGCGCGGCCGGTTTGTTTGGGTGACGCGGTTGTGACGCTGGGCGCTGTGCCTGCTCCAATCCCAAGCGAAGCCTGCAGCGCAGTCTTGTGCTCGATGATGGCAGCCAATGTTTGCTGCTTGGCCTGGAAGGAATCCGCCACCGCCTGGAACCGGTCCTGGGCGAGCACGAGTTGGCTGTTCAATTCGTCATAGGAAAGCTGAAGGTCGGCGATGCGGCTTTCGTAGGAGGCCTGCATCTGTTGGAAGTGATGCTCTTTGGCCGCCAAGATGCGGTCCTTGAAGATCACATTGACGGATGTGAAGGCGACCCAACCGAGGAAGAGGACACAGACAGCGGCCAGAATGGCCTGCATTTTGGAGTCGAAGGTAAAGAACTGCACCCGCCCATCGCTGCGGATATAGATCTGCCGTTCCGGAAAAATGTGGCTTATGCGCCTCCAGGCGCGCTGCCGAAGCAAATTCATTATTACCCTTCCCTCGATGCCCGTTCTGGGCCTGCCCAAAACCATTTCAACCCGCTTAATTGCGGGAGATCAAGCTGTTAGGCGGAAGTATTGACGTTCCGCGTTATGCTTACAGCCGTTATGCGTTCGCCGAATCGTCAAATTCCCAGTAATTACAAGGCCTTCACAGTCGCCAAGACCGCATCTGCATGACCCGGGACTTTGACTTTTCTCCAGATTTGCCGGATCACGCCCCTGCCATCGATCAAGAACGTCGCCCGTTCCGTTCCCATGTATCGCCGCCCGTACATGCTTTTCTCGACCCACACCCCATAAGCCTGCGCTACCTTGGTGTCTTCATCGGCAGCGAGCGTCAAGGCGAGATCGTACTTCGCCTTAAATTTGTCATGGGATGCGGCGCTGTCCTTCGATACACCGACCAACACCGCGCCCGCGGCCTTGAAGGCTTTTGCAGCTTTGGTGAAGGCAATGGCTTCCGCAGTGCAACCCGAAGTGTCGTCCTTGGGATAGAAATAGAGAACCACAGAATTGCCTTTAAGCTGGGATAACGAAACGGTCCCGCCACCGTCAGACGGAAGCGTGAAGCTCGGCGCTTTGTCGCCCACCTTAAGTTCCTTCGTAGCCATGAGCGGTTCGTTCGTTTGACCGTTGTTAGACTGTAATGCCTGGGCGATAAGGATAAGGTCCCTTGGAATCACGGCTTTTGGCATATACTCGGCCAAGGGGCTCAGCCGATTCAACGCACCGGGCGCCAATGGTGGAGTACGCTTAGCGATGCTGACCCGGCATGTCCAGCGCGCTGGCTTGGTGTTGGGAGCGGCTCTCGCCGCGCTCCTGTTCTTCGTGGGCGGGGCGGCGTTGCGGCTTCTGATGGGGCCTATTTCGCTGGGTCCCTTCAACGGCGTCATTGAGGATGCGCTGAACCAATCCGTGCCGGGCATTGTCATCCGCTTCGATCAAGCGGTGCTCGAATGGTCGCGCGCCGAGGGCAAGGTCAATGTGATCGTGCTCGGCACCAAGATATTCGATCTCAATGGCCATATCATCGCGCAGGCCCCCAAGGCCGATCTCGATTTCGATGCGGCTGCGTTGGTGCAGGGTCATCTCAATCTGAAGCGGTTCGGACTTATCGGCGTGCAGCTTACCGGTGTGCGCTCCAAGGAGGGCGCCATCCATCTCGGCTTCGGCATTGAACAGGGTGCCCCCGATTTGCTGGAGACGCTGCGCAACATCCTGGAGAACAGTGCGGCGGGCGGAGCTTCGCTCGACAGCCTTGCCATTCGCAATGCGCGCCTCGCATTCCGCGACGAGCCGACCGGGCTGTTCGTCGTTGCGCCCGACGCGAATTTCACGCTGAACAACAAAGGCAAAGAGCTGGAAGCCTCGCTCGATTCCGCGCTGGAGATTTCGGGCGCACCTATGCGCGTTACCGCCCAAGCGGTGCTGCGGGACAATGGCCGCCCGGAGCATATCACGCTGACGGTGAAAGGTTTCTCCGTTCCCGCCTTGGTGCAGAACAGCATGAATTTCGCAGCTCTGACGCCGTATCGGCTGGTCGGCGACGTCATGGCGAACTTCTCGCTGGACGAGAACGGGGCCTTTGCCGGTTCGGGCTTTCACGTGACGGGCTCGGGAAGCATCGCCACACCGTCGCTGAAATCGCCGCTGCAATTGCCGAAATTCGACGTCTCCGGCGTCTATGAGGCCGCGACCAACAAGCTCGCGCTCCAGGATTTCAGTTTCGACAGCAATGTCATGGCGGGGAAGGGAAAGGCCGATCTGACACTCGGCTGGAAGGACGGCGCGCTCCAGACCGTCGCTGCCAATGTGGATGCGGGGAACGTCCGGCTCGATTTGCCGCAAGTTTTCAACCAGCCCTTGGCGATGTCCAAGCTGTCGTTTCAGGGTGCGTACGACCGGCAAGCGAAGACGATCAGTTGGAGCAATGCGGTCGTCAATACCGGCGATTTGGCCGCCGGGTTCAGCGGCTCGGTCCAACTGGGCAATGCGGGTTCGCCCGCTCTGATGGTCAGCGGCACATTGGATCCCCTCAACGTCGCGCAAGCTTTGAAATATTGGCCCATGGACGTGGGCACCGGTGCGCGCGATTGGATCGCGGAGAATATCTCGGAAGGCCATACCGGTCCCATTCGCATCGACGCGAATTTCGCGCCGGGCGTGCTTGACGGCGACTCGCTGCCCGATGAAGCGCTCACGCTGACGTTTCCTTTTGAGGCGATAACAGCGCGATACATTGCCGGCATGACGCCCGTAACAGGTGCCCATGGCGATGCGCGACTGACGGGGGATTCCTTCCACGTGACGGTGGACGCGGCCACGGTTGGGCCGCTCGCGCTTTCGGCCGGTGACATCACCATTCCCGATCTTCACACGCATGGCGTCATCGCGCGCATCAAGGCGCATGGCGAAGGCAAGATGTCGGATGTGCTGCGGCTGATCGATCAACAGCCTTTGGGATATCCCAAACGCTTTGGCATCGATCCGGCGAATGTGAATGGGCTCGCTTCGGTCGATCTCGAATTCGGCCTGCCTTTGCTGCGCGATGTGGCTCTCGACCAGCTTACGATCGCAATTCAGGCAAAGGCGACCGATCTCGCCTTGCCGATCGACAACCGCAAGCTGGAACGCGGCATGGTGAGCTTCACCATCGATACGAAATCGCTGTCGTCGCAGGGAACGGCGTTGCTGCAAGGCGTGCCCGTTACTTTCAAATGGACGGAGGATTTCGGCGCGCCCGGCATCACCACCCGGGTCGATCTTGCAGGAAAGCTCGACGATGCCAACCGGCCCAGCCTCGGTCTGGCCAATCCGGTCTGGTTGACCGGGCCGATGCCGGTGACGCTGGGTCTTTACGGCCGGCGATTCCAGTTGAAGGACGCCGCGCTCAAAGCCGATCTGACCGATGCGGTCGCTGAATTCCCCACCATCAATTTCGCCAAGAAAGCGGGTACCCGCGCGAACGCCACCGCACAACTGCACTTCGGAGAGGGTGGCGCGGTCACCATGAGCGATCTCGTGGTGACGGGGCAGTGGCTGAACATACGTGGCGGCGTGCAGCTCGATGCGGCGGGCAAATTGGTCAACGTCTCGCTTTCAGACATGCGCTCGGGCGCCAATGATTTTGCGATGAATATCGAGCCCTTGCCCAACGACGGCCTGGCTTTCCGCATCCAAGGCAAGAGTCTCGATGCCACGCATTTCTTTGCCGACAAGAAGAAGACGCTGAACGCGCCACCGGCCGACGACATGGATGCGGGGTTGCAGCGCCCGTTGTCGGTCAGCGCCAAAGTCGACCGCCTCGTATTTCACGACAATGTCGGTTTTCGCGATGTGAACATGTTGGTGGCGTTCGAGATGAACGAAAAGCTGACCGGCTTTTCGCTCGATGCCATGGGCACGGGAAAGGGCAAAGTCACCGGCCGCATGGACCTCGTCAAAGGCATCCGCAATCTGACGGTTGACACCGATGACGCCGGCGCCTTTATCGACACGTTCATGGATTTTCCCAGCGTGCGCGGCGGCAAGCTGAACGCCAAGATCGATTTTCCGTCGGACGCGCCCAATGCGGCCAATGCGAAAACGCCGCCGCCCGATTATCAGGGCACGGTGACGCTTTCCAACATCGTCATCACCGATCAGCCGTTCTTTGCCCGCTTCTTTTCGGCGGGCAGTCTCGATGGTCCGCTGCGCCTGCTGCAAGGCGAGGGCATCCCGCTCACCACGGTCAGTGTGCCGTTCAACGCGCGCGCCAAGGTCGTGACCATCCGCGAAGGCCGTGCGGCGGGTCCGGCCATCGGTGCGACCTTCACCGGCATGCTCGACCGCAAAGCCGAGAAGCTGGACATCACCGGAACATTGGTACCGATTTACGGATTGAACAATCTGCTGAGCGCGGTGCCGCTGTTGGGCGATCTCCTGAATTCCCGGAAGGGTGAGGGGATATTCGGTCTGACCTATGCGATGAAGGGCAACCTCAACGAGCCGACGGTCAATCTCAATCCGCTGTCCGTGCTGACGCCTGGAATCTTCCGCCGGATTTTCGAATACGCGCCGCCGAAGGAAATCATCGTGCCGCCGCCACAGCAGCCGCTGCCTCAGACGGCCCAGGAACCGGTGCCGGAGGCGCAGCCAAAGCCGTAATCCTCAGACCGGCTTTACGAGCATGTGATTTTTCTTGCCCACCGAAAGTTTGATCGCGCCGTCGATCACATCACCAAGGCCGGCCATCGCCTTCACATCCGTGACGGCGACATCGTTGAGGCGCAAGCCACCGCTTTGGATAAAGCGTCGCGCTTCGCCGGATGAACTGGTGAGCCCCGCGAGATTGGCAAGGGTGGCCACGGGAATTCCGGTCGCGAGACGCGAACCTTCGATCTCAAAGGTGGGAAGACCGGCAGCGGCGGCCCCTTCCTCGAATGTGCGGCGCGCGGTTTCGGCCGCCTCAAGCGCAGGCTCGAGCCCGTGACAAAGCGCCGTCGCCTGGGTGGCGAGAATTTTTTTCGCCTCGTTTAGCTCCGCGCCTTGAAGCTGTTCCAGCCGTTCGATTTCCGCCAATGGCAGCTCCGTGAACAGACGCAGGAAACGCCCGACATCGTCATCTTCCGTGTTGCGCCAGAACTGCCAATATTCATAGGGGCTGCGAGCATCCGCGTTCAGCCACACGGCGCCTGCAGCGGTCTTGCCCATTTTTGCGCCCGAGGACGTGGTGATCAGCGGCGAGGTGACGCCGAACAATTCCGCATCCGCGAGGCGCCGGCCAAGATCGATACCCGATACGATATTGCCCCATTGATCCGAACCGCCCGCCTGAAGCCGGCAGCCATAGCGGCGGTACAGCTCCAGGAAATCATAGGCCTGAAGGATCATGTAATTGAATTCGAGGAAGGACAGCGGCTGATCGCGTTCCAGCCGCAGCTTTACGCTGTCCATCGTAAGCATGCGGTTGATGGAGAAATGCCGCCCGACATCGCGCAGGAACGAGACATACTCCAACTTGTCGAGCCATTCGGCATTGTCCACCATGATCGCATCCGTGGGACCGTTGCCGAATGTCAGGAACCGCTCGAACACGCGCAGGATGCTGCGCTTGTTGGCTTCGATGACGTCCGCCGTCAGCAATTGACGCATGTCGTCCTTGCCGGACGGATCGCCGACCTTGGTGGTTCCGCCGCCCATGACGACGATGGGCTTGTGGCCGGTCTGCTGCAGACGGCGCAGCGTCATGATCTGGACGAGGCTGCCGACATGCAGGCTGGGCGCGGTGCAATCGAAACCGATATAGCCGGTGACGCGCTCCTTCCCCATGAGCGGGTCCAGTGCCGCTTCATCCGTGATCTGGTGAAGCTGGCCGCGCTCGGCCATCAATTTCAGGAAATCGGAGCGAAACTCGGTCATCGTGTGTTATCAGAATCCGCTAACCCTTCGACGCGCTCAGGGTGAGGACAAAAACAAAACCCTCCTGCTGAGCCTGTCGAAGCATGAGGGCGGCCTGGGTAACACGAATGGCGGATGTTCTTAAAGTCATTGGATTGATGAGCGGGACCTCGCTCGACGGCATCGATGCCGCGATCCTGGACACGGACGGAGAGCGCGTGGCGGTGCCGGGGCCGGCACTGACCCAACCCTATTCGCCCGAGACGCGCGCCATGCTGCATGAGGCCCTGACGATTGCCGCAAGGCTGCCGGCCGGCGCGGCATCGCCCGAAATCGCCGAAGCCGAGCGGCTGTTGACGGAGGCGCACGCGAAAATGGTTGCGGCTCTGCTGCAAAAGGCGGGGCTGGAACCCGGTGCCATCGCCTATATCGGCTTCCATGGGCAGACGATTCTGCACCGGCCGTCGGAGCGGCGCACCTGGCAAATCGGCGACGGGGCGGCGCTGGCGCGCGCCACCGGCATTGCCGTGGTGAACGAGTTCCGGCTGGCCGATGTCGCGGCCGGCGGGCAGGGGGCGCCGTTCGTGCCGCTGTATCATCTGGCGCTGGCGGCGAAGCTGCGCCGCCCGCTAGTGGTGGTGAATATCGGCGGTGTTGCGAACGTCACCTATGTCGGGGCCGATGATTCGTTGATCGCGTTCGACACCGGCCCCGGCAATGGACTGATCGACGATTGGGCGTTGACCCATACGGGCGAGGCCGTGGACAGGGACGGCCGGCTGGCGCGGCGCGGCCGGGTGAACGAAGCCGTGCTGGCGAAAATGCTGCAACATCCGAGCTTCGCGCAGACGCCGCCGAAATCGCTCGACCGTCTGGATTTCTCGCTTGCGTTCATCAGCGGGCTTTCGCCGGAAGACGGCGCCGCGACGCTGACCGCGTTCACGGCCGCAGCCATTGCCCGGAGCCGGGAACATATGCCCGAGGCGCCACAGGCGTGGATCATCTGCGGCGGCGGGCGGCACAATCCGGCGCTGATGGATGAATTGCGGGCCCGCCTGCCGGGCCAAGTGCTGACAGCCGAAGACGCGGGCTGGCGGGGCGATTTCATCGAGGCGGAAGCGTTTGGATATCTTGCGGTGCGCAGCGTGCGGGGATTGCCGCTCAGCCTGCCGTCAACCACCGGCGTACCCTATCCGATGCCCGGCGGCCGCTTGCACAAACCAGACGCGTGATGTGATCGTCTGAACGTCATCAGTTTCACCTGGGCGTCTCCAAAAAACAGGAAATTATTCCACCCCGACCCCAATTTCCCCGACCCCAATTTCCACAATTTCCACGCTAAATCAGTTTGAAATCCGGACTGGTACGGATGTTCGCGAGTAAGCCGGTTTCTGTGACCTGTCGCGTTTTCATGTCGAAAATGGACAGATCGACTTCTCGGACGCGGCGTGGGTCTGACCCGAACGCCACAATTGAGCCATCGTACGAGAGTTTTGCGTACCACATGAAGCGATGTAGATTTGTCATCTGCGAAATCTGGCCGCCTTCCATCTTGAAAATCTCCTGATTGATTTTTCCGCTTTCGTCCGTCGGCTTATCAGGGGACCTGGCAAGAAACACCATGACTTCACCGTCACGAGACGCCGACAAAAAACTAAACGCTCCTTGATCGGAGCGCTGAAAAACGTGCGCCTCATGTTCGGGTGAAAGAATTTGGGGCCGTTGGCCGAATTGCAAACGATAGGAAATTCCGGCCGCGATATGTCCAAAGCTTATTGCAGAACGTCCTAGCTCTGGGTCTACGGGCCCGCGTGCTTGAAACACAATTTCTTCTCTGTCCACAAACGACGGCCGCCTGAGCTCCGTCACAAATCCGCTATACCTATCGAGAATGGTTTCCTCAGTACCGTTCGTAGGATCGAGAAGAATGAGGAGATGCACTAGATAATCCTGATAACGCACGAAAAGGATTTTACCTGTCTCCGGCTGAAATATGGGAAACCCTTTGGTGCCTGTCTCGGCTGGTGTGATCGCTGTAACAGCCGTCGTCATCACGTCGACAACGGCTATCTGGTTAGGAAAAAGGCTACCCTCTTTTCCCATTCCAACAAGCAATCTGCGGCCATCATAAGAAAAACTCGGTTCACTAAGCTGCATGCCTTGTGGATTTGGCACGCGTGTAATTTTGCCTGTGCGCCATTCAAGAAGTCCGAGGCCCAAATGATTCCGCCCCAGTGATTTATCGATATATTCAAATGCGATAATCCGGCCATCTGGAGAGGGAACGAAATCTGCAAACTCGATCATTGATTGGCCCCGTGTAGTGCTGGCGCCCTTCGCTTCAGACTGGATTGAACTTGAAAACATCGCGGCAACGCCCGCTGCTAGTACACACCGCCGCGTGGGCCCGAACTCTGCTTCTCGCCGGTTAGTTGTCATTGTCATGGTACTCCGTGCAAATATGCAGCGGTGAAATCATCATGCGCCTTACCAGCTGGAAATGTCGAATGAGTGTAATTGGAGTGTAATTGGGGTCGGAGTACATTAGGCGGACCGCATTAGGCGGGCGGAAACTATTACGGCGTCACCCCGTAGCGCTCGAAATCCTTCGTCGTGCCCGGTCGCACCGATTCGGCCATCGCGATATCGGCCTGGCCGCGCGCCGCATCGCCGGAGCGAAGTTCGGCAATACCGCGTCCGAATAGTGCACTCGGCAGTTTCGGATTGCGTTGCAGCGCGAGCTGGTAATCGGCAATGGCGTCCTTCAAGCGGCCCATCCGCAGTTTCACGAAGCCGCGCGCGTCGAAGGTGAAATCATTGCCTGCGTTCAGCGAGAACGCATGGTCGCAATCTTCCAGCGCGGTATCGAGTGCGGCACCCATCACCGCGCGCGTCCAGCAGCGGTTGACGAAAGCCTGCGCATCGTTGGGGCGCAACTTCAGAACGGAGTCGAAATCCGACAGCGCGCGCTCATACTGCCCATCCTGATCATAGGCGCTCGCGCGATTGTAGATGGCTTCGATATAATCCGGCTTTAGCGCAATCGCTTTGTTGTAATCCGCAATGGCCTGGGGCAGGCGCCCCAGGGCGGCGGCCGCGGTGGCGCGATTGTAAAAGGCCTCCGCATAGTTGGGATTCATGGCGATGGCGCGGTCGAAATCCTCGAACGCCTTGTCATAGGCGCGCTTGCCGAAATAGGCGCTGCCGCGATTGAGCAAGGCGCCGGGCTGAGGATTGAGCCGGATCACCTCATCGTAATCGGCGATCGCGGAATCGAATTTGCCGTTGTGATAATAATCGAAGGCGCGCCCGAACAGCGCGTTGGCATTGTCCGGCTGCATTTGCAGCACGTGATCGTAATCGGCGATGGCGGAATCATATTCCTCCACATTGTGGAGCACGTAACCGCGATAGTGGAACGCGTCCGTGAGATCGGGATCGAGCTGGATGGCGCGGTTCAGATCCGAAAGCGCCAGATCATATTCCCCGCGCTTCATATGTTCATAGCCGCGATTGTCGAACGCGCCCGCGTAATCGGGCTTGAGCCTGACCGCGCGGCTGAAATCGCCCAGCGCTTCCTCAAGCATTCCCTTGCGGTCGCGCGCGAGGCCGCGATAACGATAGGCTTCGGCGTAATCGCCCTTCAGCCGGATGGCCGTATCGAAATCGGCGATCGCGAGGTCGACTTCTTCCCTCGCACTGTGGGCCATGGCGCGGCCATAGAAGGTCTCCGGATCGCGCGGATTGAGCTTGATGGCGGTGCCGAAGTCGGCAATCGCCTTGTCGAGCTCGCCCAGCGCGTAATGCGCGAGGCCACGGGTCTTGAATCCTTCCGGGGCATCGGGCCGCAGCCGGATGAATTGATCGAAATCCGGAACGGCTTGGCCAAAGGCATGTTGCGCGTAATAGACGCCGCCGCGGTTGAACAAAGCTTCGGCAAAATTGCGCCGCAACCCGATGGCGCGATTCAGGTCCGCCAGCGCATTGTCGTAGCGCCCAAGCGCGGCGCTCGCGGTTGCGCGGCGGTAATAGGCTTCGGCATCGTCCGGCTTGAGCAGGATCGCGCGGCTGAAATCGGCGGCGGCCTCTTCGAACTGGTTCTTATGGAAATGGGCAAGACCTCGGCCGACGAAGCCGTTCGAATCGCCGGGCCTCAGCTTGATCGCGGCATCGTAATCCGCAATCGCGCGGTCGTAATCGCCAACGTTGTAGTAGGCGAGACCGCGATTGTAATAGGCGGCAAAAAGATTGTCCGGCGATTCGGTGCCGGAATCGATGCGCGCCGCACAGCCCGTGATTTGCAGATCGAAAGGGACGCCGCCCTCCACCGTGCCATTGCACAGATCCCAATCGCGATCGGGACCGGCAAGATCAGGAGTGGCAGGCTCGTCCGCCAATGCGGCGCCGGCCCACGCAATCGCGAGAACCGACACCATCGATGCAAGCAGATTCCGCATCCTTCGCGCCCTTGCGCATCACATACGCAAGATTAGGAGTAGCGGCCAAATGTGACAAGCCCAACGCAAAACAGACGTAAAAAGCGCTGGCTTAACGCCCGCCGTCGGTCGAGGCCATGCGCCTTTTCACGTAATCTTCGACCACATCCACGACTTCGGGCTGGTGATTGTCGAAAAAGTGATTGGCGCCGTCGATCTTCACATAGGTGATCTTGATGCCGCGCTGGGCGGTCAGACGGTCCACCAGCTTCTGGACATCGGCTTCCGGCACCACCTGATCCTTCGTTCCGTGTACGAACAGTCCCGATGCGGGGCAGGGCGCCAGGAAGGCGAAATCATAGAGATTGGCTTGGGGCGCGATGGAGACGAAGCCCGTGATCTCCGGCCGGCGCATCAAGAGCTGCATGCCGATCCAGGCGCCGAAGGAAATCCCCGCCACCCAGCAATAGGACGGGTTGGGGTAGAGCGTGCTCATCCAATCGAGCACGGCAGCGGCGTCCGACAGCTCGCCCGCGCCATTGTCGAAGGAGCCCTGACTCCGCCCGACGCCCCGGAAATTGAACCGCACCACGGTACAGCCAAGCTTATGGAAGCGGTGGTAAAGGTCATAGACCAGCGGGTTGTTCATTGTGCCCCCATATTGGGGGTGCGAGTGCAGGATCAGCGCCATCGGCGCGTTTGGCGCCTTTTGCCGTTGATAGCGGGCTTCGATTCGCCCTGCGGGCCCTGGCAGAATGATATCAGGCATAGACGGTCTTCACCCGAAGAAAAAGGAGTTTGGTCAGGTATTTCGGCCAGCAGGGACCCGAAAATTCGCGCGTCCCGGCAACGGTTTGATTTAAATCACGGGCAATGGCCATAGAATTCTTGACCACTCTACTCAGGAATTCTATATCCGCCTAGAACCGCCGGACGTGCGGATTTGGCGCGCCATTCTTACTACATTGGCGGGTTCAAATGGCAAGTGATTGGTGCCGGCTACAATGGCTGGATTGCCGGGCGCAAGGAGACGCAAGTGAAACTGAGCACGCGCGGCCGTTATGCCGTCATGGCGATGGCCGATCTGGCCCGCTATGGGGACGATGCGGAAGGCGGCGAGCCGGTGCGGCTGTGCGAGATCGCCGAGCGGCAGGAGCTGTCGCTGTCTTATCTGGAGCAATTGTTCGGGAAACTGCGCCGTGGCGGGCTGGTGGTGGCGGCGCGCGGACCCGGCGGCGGCTATCGCCTGGCACGGCCCGCACGCGAAACCCGCATCGCCGATATCATCGTGGCGGTGGATGAGCCCATCAAGGCGACCCGCTGCAAGTCGGAAAGTTCCAAAGGCTGTCTCCGCCGCACCGGACGGTGCCTGACCCATGATTTGTGGGAGGAATTGGGCCGCCAGATCGAAATTTTCCTGGAATCGGTGACCTTGGCCGATGTGCTGGAGCGCCGGGTTCTGGGCCGCTCCCGTGTCGCAGGACCATCGGATTCGCCAAGGGCGGCGGCCTGAATGCCCGGCAGCACCATGGTTTACCTCGACCACAACGCCAATTCGCCGCTGCGCCCATCGGCCAGGTGCGCCATGGACGCGGCGCTCGACGCCTGGGGCAATGCCTCCTCGGTGCACGCCCCCGGCCGGGCCGCCCGCGCCCGGATCGAGGCCGCGCGCCAGCAGGTGGCGCGGCTCGCCGGTGCCCCGGTGGGCGCGGTGGTGTTCACCAGCGGTGCCTCCGAAGCCAATGCGCTGGCCTTGCGCGGCGCGGTGGCGGGGGCGCTCGCCGCCGAAGACCGCATCACGCGGCTGTTCGTTTCGGGAATCGAACATGACAGTGTGCGGGCGAACGCGGCTGCGCTCGCCGAGACCGTGCCCGGCGTGAAGCTGAGCGAAATCCCCGTCACCAAGGACGGTATGGTCGATGCGGCGGCGCTGCGCCTTCAACTGATGCAGGGAAAGGGACGGGCGCTCGTCTCGATCATGGCGGCGAACAACGAGACCGGCGTGGTGCAGGACAGCGCTGCGATCGCCCATGTGGTGAAGACCGAAGGCGGCGAGGGTGCGCTGTTCCATGTCGACGCGGTGCAGGCGGCGGGGCGGATCGAACTATCCTTTGTGGCGTGCGGCGCCGACTATATGACGCTGTCCGCGCACAAGCTCGGCGGCCCCCAAGGCGTGGGCGCGTTGATCGTCAGGGATGGCGCGCCCTTGGCGCCGTTGATCGCAGGTGGCGGGCAGGAAATGGGCCGCCGCGGGGGTACAGAAAATGTCGCGGGCCTCGCCGGTTTTGGTGCGGCCGCCGAAGACGTGATGGATTTCACCGGCGCGATGGCGCGCATTCAGGCGCTGCGCGACCGTTTCGAAGGCGAGCTTAAGGCGCTGGCCCCGGAGGCGGTGATTTTTGGCGCGAGCGTCAGGCGATTGCCCAACACGTCGAATTTCGCCATTCCGGGACTTTCCGCAGAAACCGCGCTGATCGCACTCGATCTCGACGGCGTGGCGGTATCGTCGGGCGCGGCCTGTACCTCGGGCAAAGTGAAAATGTCCCATGTGCTGCGTGCCATGGGTGTCGATGAAGCGCTGGCGCGCGGCGGAGTGCGCGCGAGCTTCGGCTGGACGAGTGGCGAGAGCGACGTGGATGCGGCCATTGCGAGCATGCGCCGCCTGATCGCGCGCCGCGCGGCCTTGGCCGCTTAGGAGAGACCCATGGCTGCAATCAGCGAAACCACCCAACGCGTCGCCGATCTGGCCGGCGAAAAATACAAATATGGCTTCGTCACCGACATCGAAATGGTTCGGTCCGAGCGCGGCCTGGACGAAGACATCGTCCGCTTCATCTCGGCCAAGAAAAGCGAGCCGGAATGGATGCTGCAATGGCGGCTGGAAGCGTTTCAGCGCTGGAAGGAAATGACCGAGCCCAATTGGGCGCGCGTGCATTATCCGAAGATCGATTATCAGAACATCTATTATTACGCCGCGCCGAAATCCCAGGGTGAGGCACCAAAGAGCTTGGAAGAGGTCGATCCCAAGCTGCTGGAAACCTATCAGAAGCTGGGCATCCCGCTGTCGGAGCAGAAATTGCTGGCCGGTGTCGCGGTGGATGCGGTGTTCGATTCGGTTTCGGTGGCGACGACCTTCAAGGCCAAGCTCACCGAAGCAGGCGTGATCTTCTGTCCGATCTCCGAAGCGATCCGCGATTTTCCCGATCTGGTGAAGAAATATCTGGGCACCGTGGTACCGGTCACCGACAATTTCTTCGCGACTTTGAATTCGGCGGTGTTCTCCGACGGGACGTTTGTCTATGTGCCTAAGGGCGTGCGCTGCCCGATGGAGCTGTCCACCTATTTCCGCATCAATGCCTCCGACACGGGCCAGTTCGAACGTACACTGATCGTCGCCGATGAAGGCTCCTATGTCAGTTATCTCGAAGGCTGCACAGCGCCCAAGCGGGACCAGAACCAATTGCACGCGGCCGTGGTGGAATTGGTGGCGCTGGACGGGGCGGAGATCAAATATTCGACGGTACAGAACTGGTATCCCGGCGATGAAGAGGGCAAGGGCGGAATCTACAATTTCGTCACCAAGCGCGGCGATTGCCGGGGCCGGGCGTCCAAGATTTCCTGGACGCAAGTTGAGACGGGCTCCGCTATCACCTGGAAATATCCAAGCTGCATCCTGCGCGGCGATGATTCGGTGGGCGAGTTCTATTCCATCGCCATCACCAACAATTATCAGCAGGCGGACACCGGCACCAAGATGATCCATCTGGGCAAGAACACCCGTTCGCGCATCATCTCCAAGGGTATTTCCGCGGGCCGGGCGCAGAACACCTATCGCGGGCTCGTCAGCGTACATCCGCGGGCGGAGAATGCGCGCAACCATACGCAATGCGATTCATTGTTGATCGGCGGCAATTGCGGTGCGCATACGGTGCCTTATATCGAGGCCCGCAATCCGTCGGCCAAGCTGGAACACGAAGCGACGACATCGAAGATTTCCGACGATCAGCTGTTCTATTGCCAGCAGCGTGGTATTCCGCAGGAAGAAGCCGTGGCGTTGATCGTCAATGGTTTCTGCCGCGACGTGCTGCAGCAGCTGCCAATGGAATTCGCGGTAGAGGCGCAGAAGCTCGTCGGCATCAGCCTGGAAGGCAGCGTGGGATGACAATGCTTGAAATCGACGATTTGCATGTGACTGTTCAGGGCAAGGAAATCTTGAAAGGGATCACGCTGTCGATTCCCGCCGGCGAAGTGCATGCGGTGATGGGCCCGAACGGTTCGGGAAAATCCACGCTCAGCTACACGCTGGCCGGGCGCGAGGGTTACGAAGTCACGGCCGGGCACATCTATTACAATGGTGAGGATCTGGTCACGCTAAGTCCCGATGCGCGCGCCGCCAAAGGCGTGTTCCTGGCGCTGCAATATCCGGTGGAGATTCCCGGTGTCGTCACGCTGACCTTTCTGAAGACCGCATTGAATGCGCAGCGCCGCGCGCGCGGCGAGCCTGAGCTGGATGCCATGCGCACGCTCAAGCTGGTGCGCGAAAAAGCCACAGCGTTGAAGATCAACGAAGACATGCTTCGCCGGCCGCTGAATGCCGGGTTTTCCGGCGGCGAGAAGAAGCGCATGGAAATTTTGCAGATGGCGCTGTTCGAACCCAAGCTCGCCATTCTCGACGAGACAGATTCCGGTCTCGACATTGATGCGCTGAAGCTGGTGGCCGAGGGCGTGAACGCGCTGCGCGCCCCGTCCCGCGCCATGCTGGTGATCACCCATTATCAGAGGCTGCTGTCCTATATCGTGCCGGACCGCGTGCATGTGTTGGCGGGCGGACGGATCGTGAAATCCGGTGGGCCCGATCTCGCGCTGGAATTGGAGCAGAGCGGCTATGAGGGCGTGGAGGCCGCATGACTGCGCTCGCATTCAAACGCGATTCCGAGCCGAATATGTTCGGACAGGATTTTGCGCATAATCGCGGCGGGCTGCCGGGTGCCGGCCTCCCCTGGCTGGAAGCACGGCGCTCTGCGGCCATGGACGTCTTCGCCAAAACCGGCGTTCCGACACGGCGCGTGGAAGCATGGAAATACACCGATCTCGCCAATGCTCTGGAAGCCGAGTTGGCGCCGGCCTCGCGTGTCAAGGACGCCGCGATCAGCGAAAGTTCATTCGGCGATGCGGGCACTGTGTTGCATTTGGTCAACGGGTTTCTCCACGCGTCCGTGCGCGCCGATAGGTTGGAGATTGTTGACCTTGCTTCGCTTGGAGCTACGACGCCCGCTTGGGTTAAAGAGAATCTCGGGCTTGTGACCGCCGATGCGGCGCAGCCTCTGGGGGCGGCATCGCTCGCGCTGATGCGGGGCGGGGTTGCGGTGCGGGTGCGCGGGCAACAGATGCTGCAACTGGATTTCACCACTCCCGCGAGTGATAAGGCCAGTGTCAGCCATGCGCGGGTGTTGATTGTCGTGGAGGAGGGCGCGTCGCTTCGGCTGTTGGAAACCCACAGCAGCGAAGGCGAAACGCAGAGCCTTGCCAATCTCGGAATGGAGCTGGTGGCTAAGCCGGGCGCGAAAATCGAACATATCCGCCTGCAGGAAGCCGCCCCCAATGCGCTGCACGTCACGAGCCTCGGCGCGTCGCTCGGCAACGATGCCGAATATCGCGCCCTATATGCGGCGATGGGCGGGCGGCTTTCGCGGCTGGATATCGATGTGAAACTGGCTGCGCCCGGCGCGCACGCAACAATGCACAATGTCGCCGTTCTTGGCGCCGGCATCGCCGACATCACAACGGTGATGGATCATGCGAGCCCGCACACGACCAGCCGCCAATTGTTCAAGAGCGTGGTGGGTGGACGCGGCCGCGCCGTCAATCAGGGGCGCGTTTCCGTGCGTCACGGTGCGGTGAAATCGGATTCGCATCAGCTGTTCAAGGCGCTGCTGCTGTCGCCGCGCGCGGAAGCCGACGCCAAGCCGGAGCTGGAGATTTTCGCCGACGACGTGGTGTGCGGTCATGGCACCGCCATCGGCGCGCTCGATGAGGATGCGCTATTTTATTTGCGGGCGCGCGGCATTCCGGAAGGGGAGGCCAAAGGCCTTCTCATTCGCGCTTTTCTTGCCGATGCCGTCGAAGGATTTGGCGACGAGTCTTTCCGCGACGCGTTCGGCATGAGATTGGACAATGCGCTCGCCGCATTGGAAAAGGCCGCGCCATGAATGCCGAACCGAAATTGAACCCAGCCTATGATGTCGCGGCGCTGCGGCGGGATTTTCCAATCCTCGCACAGCAGGTGCACGGGAAGCCTCTGGTCTATCTCGACAACGCCGCTTCGGCACAGAAGCCCAAGCCGGTGATCGATGCGATGGACGCGTTCGTGACGCGCGAATATGCGAATGTGCATCGGGGTGTGCATTATCTTTCGGGTGTGGCGACGGAGCGCTATGAGGCAGCCCGCCGGCGGGTGCAGAAATTCCTCAACGCGGCGCACGAAGACGAAATCATCTACACCAAGGGCGGCACGGAGGCGATCAATCTGGTGGCGGCGTCCTATCTGGCGCCGCGGATCGAGCCCGGCGATGAGATCGTGCTCAGCGTCATGGAGCACCATTCCAACATCGTGCCCTGGCATTTCCTGCGCGAACGCCAAGGTGCCGCGCTGAAATGGGTGGATGTCTCCGACCTCGGCGAACTCGACCCGGCTGATATTGTTCGCGCCATCACGCCCCGCACCAAGCTCGTTGCCATCTCGCATATGTC